>NZ_CP106735.1:600000-865000 GCF_025639805.1 Reichenbachiella carrageenanivorans
GTTTCTTTCGAGCTCCGACTGCGTCCAGCCTTCTCTACCTTCGAGCGTCTGTACATGATTACCCCATTGGGTGAGTTTCATGTTGGTCATCGAAAGTATATCCGCTCCAAATCGCGCATCGATATGTGCTCTAAGTGTGACCCCTTTGTAAGAAACCTTATTGGTAATCCCTCCAATCCATTTGTACTGGCCATTGCCAATGACAATTTGTTCGTCTGAACGAATCGGCATGCCGTTAGCTCCTACGATAGGGGTGCCATCTTCCATGCGTTTGAAATCATATCCCATAATGTCTCCATAGGATCCGCCTTCTTCGGCACGAATGAATGAACTCACCCAGTCCGCTCTTGCGATCTCCTGTGTCTTTGCAGACTCATGCAGTTTCACAATTGAGTTTCTATTTCTAGAGTAGTTGAAGGTAAGGTCCCATCTCAGGTTCGAAGTCTTGATTGGCACGATATTCAACATGGCTTCCCATCCTTTATTGTTGATTTCTCCTGCATTTACTAGCATATAATCACGCCCTCCACTAGAAAGCGAAATCGGAAGTCTTACTATTTCATCGTGTGTAGTTTGGTTGTAATAGGTCACGTCTAGCCCTACTCTCCAGTTCAATAATTTGGCATCTATACCAAACTCATAACCTTTGGTCAGAGAAGCTCTCAAGTCCTTGTTGGGAATGAGATCACCAGACTGAGTGGTGAAAGACACGCCATCCAAAGTGTATGGGAAACCATAAAAAGATCGCTGCAAGCCGTAAGGCTCGGTACCATTGCCTACCTCAGCGTAAGATGCTCTCAACTTGGCATATGATAATACTTTCGATTTGATATCTAATGCCTCTGACAGCACCAATGACCCTGTGAATGAAGGATACAATACACTGTTATTGTCGGCTGGCAAAGTAGAGTTCCAGTCCTGACGAGCCGTCACATCTATAAACGCAAAGTTTTTGTAGCCTACATTTAAAAAGGCATAAAAGGAATTGATTTCCAATCGTGGATTTTGTTTGGTCATCGTAAACTCATTGTAGTTATTGATAGACACAATCCCTCTGGCCAATTCACCCTTGCCTAATACATTGGTTGTATTGCTTTCGTACTGTCTAGAGTTTCCGCCTAGCGACAACGAGCCATCGAAATACCCAAAAGTCTTGGTGGCCGTCAAAAGAAACTCAGAGTTAAGTTCTGTAGTTCTGGCGTTGAGTTCAGTCATTTGTCCATCCTCTTGGGTAGGCGTAGTCTTAGGAGCATAGTTATAATACTTGTATGAATAAGTATCCAACCCTGATTTTACTCTCAAATTTAACCAATCTGTAAAGTGGTAGGTCAAAGCCATGTAGCCTTGTACTCTATTCTTTTCAGACTCATTTTTCATGTTGTATAGGGAGTAATAAGGATTGATGATCCTTGTACTGGAGTTCCAATAGATATAATCTCCATTGTCGTCCACACGCCCCTCTCTCAACCAATTCTGATCGATATTAGCAGGCAACTGCATCAAAGGCAAAGCGGAGTTGGCTCCTGAATATCCTAAATAAGGTCTATTGTCTACGTTTTCGTTGGTATAGGTGATTTTAGTATCCAAGTCTAGCTTGTCCCACATTTTCATTGAACCCTGTAGGTTGAAAGTATTTCTTCTCAATCCACTATTTGGTACTATATCTTCCATTCTCACATCTGAGGCTGAGAATCTGAAATTGGCATATTCGTTACCTCCAGAAAAATTTACCGAATTTTGCAGTGTAGTACCTGTTCTGAAAAACGACTTGATATTGTCTGACTTGATACCATAATCTCTGATTTGCCCATCAAATTGCACAAACTCCAAGTTTGGATCTAGCTTAGCGCCCCAGCTGTTCATGAAGGTAGCATCTCCTTGATTTTTAGGAGGAGTACCTCCCCCCTGCCCATAGACACGTTGTACGTCGTCATATTGGCCTACTACTTGGTCGGCAGTGAAGTAAGAAGAAAAACCTACGTCAAATTTGTTGCCTCCGTTTTCTTTCCATTTTTTCGTAGTAATCATAATGACACCATTACCTGCACGCGAACCATACAATGCTGCAGCTGCTGGCCCTTTTAGTACAGAAATAGATTCGATATCATCTGGGTTTACAGAAGATATACCGTCGCCCAAATCCTGACCACCATACTGACCAGCTTCCCCTAGGCTTCCATTGTCCATCGGCACACCATCAATTACATATAATGGCTGGTTCGTCCCTGATATCTTTGAGTTGCCTCTGATAATCACTTTGGACGATCCACCTGCTCCTGTATTGGGCTGGCTAATGTCTACGCCGGCTACTTTACCTGAGAGGCTGTTTACAGCGTTTAGTGATTTTACTTCAGCCAATTCCTCTCCGTCTAGCTCAGTCACGGCATAGCCCAAAGATTCTTTCTTTCGAGAAATACCCAGTGCTGTGACCACTACCACATCTTCCAGCATTTCAGTATCTGGCTGCAATGAAATATCCACCACTGTTCGATTGGATATATCTACCTCCTGTGTAAGGAATCCGACGTATGAAAACTTGAGTGTCTTTACCTCAGTCCCTACCGATAATGAAAATGCGCCATCGATATCACTCACTGTACCTACCCCACTTTCCGAAAGGATAGTAACTCCTGGAAGTGTACCGCCATCTGCGTCAGTCACACTCCCCTTGATCACCCTACTCTGTCCATAGGCAGAGCACACAGCGGATAACAGAACCATGGCTAGCCCCATCATTCTGTAGAATTTTATCTTGTAATGTTTGTTCATACTTAAATAGTTAGACTTATAATTTTCACTAATTTATTAGTGAACAAATACTTCGCTGTGCTGCCCTGTCCTGCCTCGGTACGTGATACAGGAAAAAACAGCTCTGCCAAGTCTGCAAAAGCGCTATTTAGATAGGATTGGAAATGGTAAGGATAGGCAGGTGTTGGGCGTGAAAAACCCAAAAATTTTCATATTAGGATACTATGGTTTTGAAAGCTAATACAAAATATCGGATGTCCAAAAAAGAAAAAGAAAAACCATAGCTGTTTTTTTGATAGCTATTGATCAACGGATTTATACCTTTCATTAAGACACACAAAAAGACTATCCTTTGAGTTCTGCTAATTCTTGTTTTAGCTGCTTGGTAAGACTGGCAGCTACGAGATCATACGAATGATCCACAAGCTCATAAATCAAAGTATCTGATAGGGAACCATCTATATACACCGAGTTCCAGTGTTTCTTGTTCATGTGATAGCCAGGGCAGATGGCTGGATATTGATCCCGAAGTTCGAGTGCACGTTCAGGATCGCATTTGAGGTTGATAAAGTCAAAATTGTCTACACTGCACAGCGAAAACATTTTGCCCATTACCTTGAATACCAAGGTGGTGTCTCCAAAAGGGAGGCCTTCGGACGTGCCCGGTTTCGACAAACAATAGGATCTGAAAGACTCAATATTGACCATTACTGCAGGAATAGTTTTTTGATAATGAAATAGATTAGACCTAAAATAAACGCAATAATTGTAAACTTGTTGATGCCATGCATCATACGCAAGTTGATGTCCTTTTTAACGTTGGGGTCTTTTTTTCTAAAAAAATAACCAAACACCTCTCCAAGTGAGAAAAATTCTTTCAACGTACCTTTTTCTTTCTTTTCTTCCATCAGTCCTGAATTACTTCTATTTCTTCGGGCTCTACCCAGTTGCCATCGTCTTTTATGATTTGAATCAATTCGTCTACGGCATAGTCCGAATGCACCGCCCGCTTCATCACTTCTTGCCCTCTATAGAGAGTAATCTTGTCTTTGCCTGACCCCACATATCCGTAGTCCGCATCAGCCATCTCCCCTGGGCCATTCACGATACAGCCCATGATACCTATCTTCACCCCTTTGAGGTGATCCGTACGCTTTCTTATCATAGCGGTAGTTTCTTGCAGGTCGAACAGCGTGCGTCCGCAAGACGGACAAGAGATATACTCCGTTTTGGTCATCCGAGTTCTGGCAGCTTGCAAAATGCCAAAAGCCGTTGCGTTTTCTACTTTCTTATTCCCGTTTCCTGCTAGCATTACACCATCTCCCAAACCATCGATCAATAGCCCGCCAATGTCTGTGGCTGAGGCCAACTGAAAATCCTCCGTGTCCGAAATCTCTTGGTGCCAATTGATCACAACAGGCAGCTCCACTGCCTTTATGGTGAGCTCAAAAATGAATCTTCGCAGCGATGCCATGGCATGCGTATTGTCTGTGTGCAATAGTAGAATTGCTTTGGGATGCATTTTCAACTTATCGATCTGATCTAAGGCATGGGCCTCCATCTTGACAAAAACCACCTGATCCTGTGCCACCTCCGACAGCTGATCTACCAAAAGCAATGGGTACTTGTTGCGTTGATCACCCAATCCAGCCCAAACCTCATAATCTAGAATCTCTTGCAAGCCATTGGGCAACATAAAGTCTATAGGCTGACTGCCTGAATATACATAGTCGGCACCCGTATCGTTCATTCGCCATTTGTCTGGCTCGGGCAAATAGAAGTGTCCGATGTCTCGCAAATCTTTGATTGTAATTTTAGCCTTCTGGCTAAAGTCCGCAATTACCCGAGGCACATTATGATCACCAAAATTTAATACTTCACCTGTCGCTCGCCTTTCATACACAAAAGGATTGACTGGGATTTGCGCCAATGGAACTATGCCCGCATGCCCGCTTCGGTTGGCATATCTATCGATCAACGCTTGAGCTACTGGTGCTTCAAACTCCGGTTCTTCAGTGAGCGAAACCCTAACTGTATCTCCCAGACCATCTTCTAGCAATGCACCTATTCCTACAGCAGATTTGATCCTGCCATCTTCTCCATCTCCAGCCTCTGTCACACCCAAGTGAAGCGGATAAGCCTTTAGCCCTTCTTCCTCTAGCTTGTGTACCAATAAACGATAGGCCTGTACCATCACACGTGTATTGCTGGCTTTCATAGAAATGACAATGTCATGATAATCCATGTCCTCGCAGATACGCAAAAACTCAAGAGCAGACTCTACCATCCCTAATGGCGTGTCTCCAAAACGACCCATGATTCGGTCTGACAACGACCCATGATTGGTACCTATACGCATAGCTGTGCCGTTTTCCTTACAGATTTTCACCAATGGTTCAAACTTTTCACGAATACGCTCCAGCTCTAGTTGGTAGGTCTCATCAGTATAGGCCAGTTCTTCAAATTTCTTTTTATCCGCATAGTTGCCGGGATTCACTCGGACTTTCTCTACAATTTTAGCGGCTAGTTCGGCTGCATTAGGGGTAAAATGAATGTCGGCCACCAGTGGTACGTCATAGCCTTTGGCTCTTAGCCCTTTTCTGATTTCCTCAAGATTTTGTGCTTCCTTGATACTAGGCGCAGTGATTCTCACGTATTCACACCCAGATTCCACCATACGGATAGATTGCGCTATCGAGCCTTCCGTATCCATGGTGTCGATGGTGGTCATAGACTGCACTCTAATGGGGTTTTCTCCACCTAGTGGCACGCCACCTATATTTACTTCTATGGTTTTTCTTCTCTGATAAGCCGTGAGAGAAGGACAATATTTATGTGAATCAGACATGGTACAAAAATAGTGATGACAGGCTTTTCCAAAGTTGGAAACGATGGAAAAGATCAGTATATGCGTTTAAATATCGCCGAGCTGTGGGCGAATGACTAGCTCTTCAATGACTGAGTTTCTGGACATTTGATATGTACCCCAAATCGCATCTGCTACATCCGATGATTTGATGAATCGCTCCTCAGGGAGCTCCACACCTTCCCAGCTAGCAGTGAGTGTAGCTCCAGGATGTACGGACGTGACCCGAATCCCATAAGGCTTTAATTCTTCGCGTAAGCCCATCGACAAACCATGCATGGCGAATTTAGAAATACTATATGACCCGCCATTGGGATAAGCCTTGAGCCCTGCAACAGAACAGATATTGAAAATGTCGCCCTGCTTGTTTTCAATCATTTGTGGTATTAATCCCCTAGACAAATGATAGGCGCTGTACAAATTGGTATTGATCATCAGGTCCAAGGCTCCTTCAGCTTCGCTATGTATTTCACCTGGAACAAAGGTGCCTGTATTGTTAACCAATACGTCTACGCTAGCAGCAGATTTTTTCACAAACTCAACGAATTGCTTCGTGTCAGCAACCGAAGATAAATCGGCCTTCATGGTATATATTTTGGTTTCAGCGTAAGAAGTCTGGATCGACTGTGCCAATTCCTCCAAATGCTCTTGGTCTCGAGCGCAAGTCACCACATCAAAACCTTCCGAAGCAAATTTTTCAATAATGGCTCGACCAATTCCTTTAGTACCACCAGACACTACAATTGTCTTATTCATAGCTTTCCATTTGATAAGAAGGGCAAATTAAGGGTTTACAAAAATAATTGCTGGTAAAGTGATTTTAAATTCTGAGAGATAGTCTAAAATTGTTATTTTGGTGGCGAAATTGAAAATCAGAATGGGTAGTATAGGACGTTTTATACTTTTTATTGGATCTCTGTTTGTAAGACGTGAGAGTTTTATGACCTATGTACGACTGACCGTGAATGAAAGTATGAAAATCGGGATCAACTCTATTTTCATTGTGTCTATTGTATCTATATTTATAGGTGCGGTGACTACACTACAAACCGCCTACAATTTGGTCAGCCCTTTCATTCCTAACTATGTCATCTCATTGGTCGTACGAGACATGACTATTTTGGAACTGGCACCTACGGTAATGGCTATCGTCTATGCTGGCAAGGTAGGGTCTAATATTGCTGGAGAACTTGGCACCATGCGTATCTCCGAACAGATAGATGCTCTCGAAGTGATGGGAATCAATTCTGCTTCGTACTTGGTCTTACCCAAAATCATTGCTTCCTTTTTTACTTACCCAATGTTGGTCGTAATCTCTGCTTTTTTATGTATCCTAGGTGGCTATCTGGCTGGTACACTCACTGGCGTATTGACTGGCTATGAATACATCTACGGTATCCGATACGAATTTGTAGAATACAATGTGACTTTCGCTCTGGCCAAGTCTTTCACCTTTGCGCTAGTAGTCGCTTCTATATCTGCATACAAAGGCTACTACACGAGTGGGGGAGCTTTGGAAGTAGGCCAAGCCAGCACAGCTGCCGTAACCAACAGCTGTATCGGAGTCCTAACTGCCGATTTTTTACTTACCAATATATTGCTATAAGGATGATCGAAGCACAAAATATCAGCAAGTCTTTCAACGGCAAAGAGATCATTCGTGACATCAGCATCAAATTTGATCAGGGTAAAACCAATCTCATCATTGGTGCCAGTGGCACAGGAAAAAGTGTATTGCTCAAAAACATAGTAGGACTGATCCAGCCAGACCAAGGACAGATTTTATTTGATGGTCGGGATTTTACCCACGCAGACAAAAATCTAAAAACAGAAATAAGAAGAGAGATTGGTATGCTTTTTCAAGGTGGCGCACTTTTCGATTCTATGACTGTAGAAGAAAATGTCATGTTCCCGCTCAATGTACTCACTACATTGAGCAAAGAAGAAAAACTAGACAGAGTCAATCACTGCCTAGACCGTGTGCAGCTGACTAATGTAAACGAGAAAATGCCGTCCGAAATAAGTGGAGGTATGAAAAAACGTGTCGGCATCGCTCGTGCCATTGTAAATCACTCCAAATATTTATTTTGTGATGAACCTAACTCTGGCCTTGATCCTCAAACATCAATCACCATTGATAATCTAATCAAGGAGATCACAGAAGAGCTCAATATTACTACCGTAGTAGTAACCCATGATATGAACTCCGTAATGGAGATTGGAGATAAAATCTCTTTTCTCTACCAAGGAGAAAAACTATGGGAAGGCAACAATGAATCTATTTTTGACTGTGAAGTCAAAGAACTTAGAGACTTCATTTTTGCCAACAACTTGATGAGAAATGTAAAGCGTCAGCGAGGTTGATTACGTATGAAACCAAAGTAGCATTAAAAATGCAGAATAGCTGATCAGTGCGGCTACAAGTTTGAACATTTTCCAGTAGAACTCATCTCCTTTTTTAACTAGATAACTTAATAACATCATAACAGGATAGATTTATTTTCTATTCGAAGTACTCTAATCTGCTGTCCAGATAAAAATTATTTATACCAAGTGCGGGATTAATTCGATAGACTTGTCTAATCCAACGGTTAACGGTTTTATACAAAACATCTAAAACAAGGCCGTAACCTGCATTCTTCCCATGTGTATCGTAGGGCGATCTACGGATTTTCGCCCTTCATAGCCCAAGGTCATTTGGAGACCTGAAATCAGTTTTTGATTGTAATTAAACTGCCACGAATAGTTGACGCCAGGCTGCAGGGCTTCTAATAGTTCGTAAGCAGCCGCATTGTTGAGGTCACCCACAAAGTCGATTTTTGATACTCTAAAATTAGCATTCAAAGCATTTTTGACTCCGTTGGACCAACGAGCATCCCACAAAAATTCATGGATTTCAGAATGTTCTCCATGGTCTGCCACTTGAAGATTGTTTTTGATTGCCAAACGATAAGAGCTACTGAATCGCAAATTGTTGGCGGGCTGCCAAATGAGACTGGGCATCAATTCTTCTGCCTTGATTAGATAATTTCTATTCTCCTGAAACTGCGAGGCGTTTTCTTTTTCAGACCTTTTGAATCCACCAGTAAGAGTGAACTGCTGGCTGAGATGCATTCTCAAATTGAGTGTGTATTCACGATTCGCTCTGGACTCTATACCTCTAGTGATCAGCTGTTTGGAGTGATTGACCTGATAGCCCACATCGCCACCAAACCCTCTTCCCGAGCGATTGAAGAAGAAGACCGTACGCAAAGCATCTCTGACATAGATCAAATCGGCATTGTCTATATTGAGTTCGAAGGGATTAAACCTCGAACTAAAATCATCGTTGGTGTTTTTTTTATTGATATTGACACTCGACCGGTTAGAGATTTTACTCAGCAATTCGGCTATACCTCCTGATTTGACCCATCTCCGTGGCATTTGCGAATTGATCGAAAAGATAAAGACGGTATTATAGGCATTCACAAAATCTGTCGTGGGCACAAATACACGAATGTGCGTGCGTTCATCAAAATTGACCGCATCGAAAAACTCCGTAAGGTCTTGTACTCCATCTTGATTTAGGTCACGCCAAGTATGTGTGCCTTCACCTGCGGCTACTTCCACATAGATATACTCACGCAATAGCTCTCTACTACTCGACGTAGCATAAGACAAGTCCGTTCGGATATGACCATCCAATAGTCCTCCTTGCCAATTGAGACGACCCAATATAGAGTTTTCGTCTTCGAGATAATCGAAACGTTCCTGATAAGCCACTTGACGATAGGTAAAAGTCAGATCTAGCCGATTAGATTTATTGATATACGTAGAAGCATTAGCCGAAGCGGTCTTTGACCTAGCATAAGGTAGCATCAAGCCATCCTGTACATTACGATCCTCACGCAAGGTATAATCTAATCGATAATTTACTTTGAGCGAATCATTATTTCTCAGGTAAAATTGATGTGCGGTATAATTCATGGCTGTGCGATAGAGTGAATCATTTGCCGCCAGTTTTACCTCATTTTCATCTTGCTGAATTTTGTACCCTGGTACTACAAAAAACTTATCCATAAATATTTCGCTGTACCATCGTCTCCATTTTGATTTTTCGGTTAGATTTTCATTCTGTAAATAAAAATGTCCACCAGCCCATTTGAAAGCTCCCAAACTTTTCTTGATATCCACTTCATGCTGGAAACCATCAATAGCATTTTCCTTTTGACGCATAGAAAATCTACCTAATATCTCATTTTGAAAATCACGGTGAATGAGTAGCGTACTATTGAAAATATGATTTGCCGTGCGGAATGTATCATTCTGCGGTTGGTAACTCCAATCACGATCATACTCAATCGACCGATAGCGATCGATGGATTTGAAATCGGCACCATTATACTCAAAATCTACAGCTGCACTCAACGTCGACTTTGGCATCCATTGAAGCGGCACATAATCAGCCTTGAGTCCCACTTTGTAAGCCAAGTCTTGATTGTCTTCATTACCTATAGGCGAATATAAATTCAGGTCTTGATTAGAAAAAGCCATCTCACCAAAGGCCGTGACATGCTTGGTGAGATGGGTTTCTGCTCCTACTACCAAGAGCTGACGCGAATTAGGCGCAGGTACAAACCGTACCGCCTCATACGCACCTTGGGGCAATCCACTACTCGGCGATACCCATTGATACACCCTGCCATTCACATCATTGATCAAGAGCTCATAGGCACCCTGACCAGCACCTACATTCGAATAAGAAACACGATAGAGTTGTAGAGAAGAATCTCTGGAGTAGACGAAAATGCTATGCGCATTTCCATCTAAGTCTAGCGTATCTCGCTTTTCATACAAAACTAGGTTGGGATTATAATCTGCTTCGCTGGCTCCATGTATAGGCACGGGTAAAAGTTCGTCTCCTGCTAGGCTCATTTGCGTCTTGTCAGCATCCGAAAGCACAAAGGCTAAGGGCTTGTTGGCGTTATCTTTTTCCCTATAATATTCCAAATGAAAAGAACTTTTGGCTGTTTTAATTTCCTGTCGGGCACTGATCACGGATCGACTATAGTTTTGATCGGAATATTCGTAGGTTACCCTGATTCTTGAAAACTGCGTAATCTGTACCGTCGGATTGAATGTAATTTCACCCAGATTATAATCAATGACATAGTCATGATTATAACCTCGGGTAAGTGGACGGCCATCCAAATACACTTGTTCTGAATTCGCCATCACCACAATGAACCGCTGACCATCTGGTCCAGGTAACTGATAGGGTCCTTGCAATCCTTCTACTGCTGCTACAGTAACATCCGCAAACTGCCCCTTGGCAGCGGCAATGGCTACCGTAGACCTTGCGCTCACTTTTTCACTGATCTCATAAACGATGTCAAACTGCCCTCCTTGCACGTTTTTATAATATCGCATGAAGTTGGACTTGCCATTGGTGAGTACTACGTCGCCCGCTTTGAGCGAAAGATCTTCATTATAAATTTCGAAAGTAATGTTGTCGAACTCCCGAAGTTGCTGCGTATTGCCTTCTGGCTGAAAAGGCACATTTTGATCGGTGATGTCAGCTCTTATGTTGAGATTGTCGGACAGTTTACCGTCCATCTGAAAATTGAATACTGAGTTGACATTCAAGCTTTGTGAATTGCCAAAGGTGACTCCACGAGACAAGCTACCTGTTTTGTATATTTCTGGCGTGGTAAAAAGTTCTTCCTTTTCATACACATAGTTATTGATCGTGGGGCGTTCGCTAAAGGCTGCTGTAGAATCGTAGAGACTTCTAGACTTGTGTGCATAAGTGGCCTGCTTAGGTAGTGGCAACACGCGGTAGCACACCCTTACTGAAGAGGCGCCGTCAGCTCCCAGCTTCAATGTTTGAGTATCAGCGTCGTAGGAAAATTCAACCTGGGGAGTGAGCACAATCGACTCAGGCTCAATGACCATACTATCTAACAAAACTAAAGACCTACTCCCCCCCTCTATAGATATACATCGCAGAGAAGACTGAGCCTGAAGCCAAGTAGATATGAAGAGTAGTACACTCATCAAAGCCCATCGGTGAATACCCGAAATGGCATAAGCATGAGAGACCATCCTGATCATTAGGCGGGTGGGTATAGTGGCATTTTGATTAAGAATGTCGTACCGAGCCCTTCTTTGGTTTCGAACCAAATGTCTCCTCCTGCATGCTCTATTCCTCTTTTGGCGACAGCCAAACCGATACCCGAACCCGTCTCCTTCGTGCTGAAGTTGGGCATAAATACTTTGTCTTGAATATTCAAAGGTATGCCCTCTCCGTGATCTTGAAATTGGATTTTCACTTGATGATCGTCTGTCTTACGCAATGATACCTTGAGTACGGGATCCTTATGTGCTTTCATTGCCTGAAAGGCATTCAATATGAGATTGTTAAAAATACGACCAAACAGCTTTTTATCACCCATCACATCAAAAGCCCCTTTTTCAAGCTCTTTTTTGATCATTTTATCTACATGTAAATCGATCGATTTTTCGAGAACCTGACGGATATCAAATGGCTCGCTTTCAGGTGTAGGCATTTTAGCAAAGTGACTAAATGATGTCACTATTTCATCCAAGGTATCGATCTGACTGAGCAGAATATCTAGCGATTTTTTGTTTCCCTTCTTCTCCTCCATGATACGCTGTAGATGCTGAATGGTGAGCTTCATAGGCGTAAGCGGATTTTTGATTTCATGCGCCACTTGCTGTGCCATTTCACGCCAAGCGGCTTCCTTTTCGTTTCGAGCCAGTTCTACTTTGGTGCTTTCGAGCTTACTCAGCATGTTGTTGTATTCATTGACCAAAGTACCGATTTCGTCGTCTGTTTCCCACTCGATGGGCTCATTGACCTGCACAAAACCAGTCTGGTGCAAACGGTCGGCAATAGCCACAATCGGTTTGGTGAGTTTAGAAATAATGAAATACGCAATCAGAATCGATAAAATAAAAACGAAAGTAAAAATATTGATGATGTTGCCAAATACCTGTAACTGCTGGCGAGTCAGGTGATCTTTGGATGCAAAATATGGTGCAGCCAGCACTCCCAACAACTCTCCCGACTCTGGCGATAGAATAGACACATAGGATGTCTTGTACCGAAAATTCCCTATAGACTCGTCTAAGATCAAACTCTCCTTGCGTCTGCGCACTAACTGATCCATGGCATCTGCCACCAAATAGTCGGAGACGATATTGGATTCGAAAATCATGGGCGTACTAGATGCCAGCAAGCGCCCTTCCACACTATACACATTCAGATCCATACCTGAGTGATTGGCCAATTCAGAAATACCGTTTTCTAATTGCTCTCGGTTGGTTGTTCTACTATAAAAAGAACTCAAATGATCATTGACATCTTCGGTCATCACAAGCGCTTTTTTCAGATTAGATTTGTCTATTTCTTTCTTATTTGAGGCATCTGTGCTAGTCATCACGGCCAAGCCTACAAGTATGAGTGGGATGATAAATGAAGCTCCTGAATACAGCAGTATCTTAGTAGAAAAATTGAGTTGGATGGTTCTGTCTGGCTGCAACAGGTAGTTGACCGCAAAGGCCAAACTGGCTACACCCAAAAACAAGGCAAACAAAAAGGAAAAGTTTGATATGATGTTGGACTTAGGGTACACGGGGCTAGATATCAAAACTGTCTTCACATCAGATTTTGCACCCCAGTGGAAATACCCGTTCACCTCCATACCTTCAGTATACAAAACAGGACTCGCCAGCACATCCTTAGATACCAAAGACTCATAATCAAAATCCCCAGACTTGTAAATGAGTGCTTCGGACTGAAATATGGCATAATCATAATCGGTAGTCGACCGCTGGGTACGATCGACCAGCACCTGAGGAAGCACGCGCTTACCAGAAAATTTCTTCAAGCGCAATTCGATTTCTAAATAACCAGTCACGTTTTGATAACGCTCTAGCTCTACGAAACAAACGAACTTTTTGCGTTTACGAAGATCCATTTGTCCGTCGTAATAAATTCCTCTGTAACTCGTCGCATATCCTTTAGTTTGATATTTTCTCTTCAGGTCAGTTATGTTTTGTCCCTTGTGCTTAGTAGAAATTGCCTGCCCTTTATCATCAAAAAGTGCGATTTCAATTTCATAATTATTGAAATAGGTATTGAAGTAGGTTCTACGGATACGCTGAACGATACTAGCATGCTGGCTCTGCGGGTTGATCATTTTACTATTGATCACTACATCGTTTTTGATCTGCTTCATGATACTAGAGAGCAAATATTCGCCATCGATATCTCGATCTAGCTGCAAGTAGGTCGCAAATTTTTTGATCTTATTGGTTTCCTTTTTTTCGAAAGATTTGTAGATCAAGAATGAACCTGTAAGTGCCAGCAAAATGGCCGAAAGAATGAGATAATTCAAGCTATCGAACCGCAGTTTTTTGAGATTGGCTGGCAGTCTAAATTGAAATACGACAATCTGATAGATGAGATTGCCCGATAGCACTAGCCACAGATGATCATAGCTCGACAAGACTACCCCAGATAGGAGCAAACAAACCAAATGTATCCGCAAAAAGTGATGTCTATTGCCATCTGCCTGCCTGAATACTTCGAAACCAAAATAAGTGATTAAAAAATAGAGCGTAGCAAAAAGAGAGACCAGCATGTAGGCCACCACTCGATCCAGCGGAAACCGCAGAGATTCGGTGATGTCTAATGTGATCTGAGAATGTGCTAACACAATCTGTATGGTATCTGCAAAAAGGTAAAACACAAAATAGCCAAGCAGCATACTCAGAAAGGCAATCGCATTAATCCACCGCCGACTGATCCAATCTCCAAAACCTGCTTTTTGCGAAAGCATATAGACCATAAATATATTGAGTGCCAGTACATTGAGGACGGCATCGCCAAGGCTAGAATAAAACCACTCAAACCTGAAAGTAGAGCCTGCAAATACACCAAGTTTGAAATAGGCACTTGGAAACTCTGCAAGTACCAATGCCCCCCTCAGGATCAAAAAAGCGCACATCATAAATGCCGCTCCATAGCCAAATCCTTTCTTAAGTTGTATCTCTATGGTCAAATAATAGATGACTAAAAATAAGCCACCAAAGAGTAAGACAATCGTAAATAAGATTAGATAATTAGCCTCTGGCGCATAATTAGACTGCCCACTCCATTGTACATTGATTAGCTCTTTGCCTCCAAATTGAATAGGGATCGACTGTAGCCCATAGCCAATCTCCATGTTATTGGGAATGATGGTGCGGTTATATTCATCAGGAAATGAGCGAAGGGAAGAGTCAAAAATTCTCCGAATGGGGATAAAAGCAATGATTTTGAAAGATTCTCGATCAGAAATTTGGTCATAAGTTTTATAAAGATATTCACCTTGCTCACAGGAGAGTAGTGGAGCCGTAGGTGATAGCAAAAATTGCTCTAGTGGAGGGATGAGCAGGTTGTCCGTCCAACAGACTAATTTGCCTTTTTGGTTATATACCAAAAAATCTACGCCAAGTATAGGTTTAAAGAATGGGATTTGATCACTAGCCAATTCGTAAGCATTATCAAATTTCTGATAATGCTCCGCTATCACATTCTCAATATGATCAACCTCATGGTCTACGTCGATTTTTGAAAAAGCAATGAGATATACCAAGACAGCCAATGCAATAGCTGACAGGCCTAATCCTGAAAATATATATTTTTTAGTCTTGATAATTCTGGTATTAAAATCGCTCGATCAAAATACACAAAATTACGTTAACCCGTGTATTTGGAATCGAATCTGATGCCTCCGAAGATATGCAAAAAGATAGCTCTTGAATATTTGAACATCACTGGCCAGAGAATAGCTACTGCTACAGTCACCACTGCCATATATACCCAAGTATCTGGATTACCGAAAAAATTGTATAAAACAAACCCTGTAATGAATGTGATCGCTGCCGAAAAAGCGTAACTCACAAACATGGCTCCGTAATAAAACCCAGGTTCTGGTTCATAAGTTTGTTTACATTCTGGACATTTTTCGTACATTTCCATACTAAACCACTTTTTGGTCAAAGCATATTTGTACATATCTCCCTGACGGCAACGCGGACATTTACATGCGAATAGCGCTTGATTTGATGTTCTTATTTGCATGATTTCTGCTTTTTTTATACCATAATAATCCTATTACCAAGATGGCCAAATAGGGTGTCACAAAAAGATACATAATACCAAAATTCAACCCTTCGGCCAAACTCAACTCTCCATGGCTCACGTTGTTGACAATTGTGGTTTTGCACATGGCACACTGTGCCAGTACTTCTATAGTAGAAGCTACCCATGCGATGATTATCAATATTGCCTTTTTCATTTGACTACTAATTAGCGTTCAAAAGATTCTACGGAAATTATTGAGGATAGTATGGACTGGCTAAGAAATAAACCAAAACACCTGTGACAGATACAAACATCCAAATAGGCCATGTGTATTTTACTGTCTTTTTGTGCTTTTCTATTTCTCCTGCTATGGCGTAATAAAAGGCAAACAATACAAATGGTACAACCACAAATGACATGGCAATATGCGACAACAGTACCGTCAAATAAAAATATCTCAAATTGCCAATTCTCACTTCTTCGCCATGCTCTAGAATACCATTCAGGTTCGTATCTCCAAATACCGCAGACACGCTGGTAGAATGATACAGTGAATAAGCCAACACGAAGATGATTCCAAGTGTAAGCGCAAATGACATGAAGAATTTATGCCACAAGATCTCTCCCTGCCTAGCATATCGCTTGCCCATCAACAAAAAGATTGCTGTCAATGAATTGATAAATGCATTGAAGGCAGGTATGTCTTTGAGCCAAACATAGTCTGCCGAAATTTTATACGGAGAAAACATAAATACACCGATCAACCCTGGTATGGTAATAGAGATCAACAAGATTACCAACAATGCTACTTTACTATCCTTCATCTTTTTAAATTTTAAGGGATTTACTCCTTATTGCTCACTGAGCAAAATGTATATCTCGGTATTCAAACGATCAATCTCTTTCAGTTCTAAAGGGTCATAATACCCTCTAATCTGTTGCTGCTGATCAACTAAAACCAACCCACTATCAGCCTTGAGTTGGCTATTCAAATCCAAGTGCAATATACATCTTCCGAGGCGCATCAAATTGCTATCTGCTAGATTATATCGCTGCCAAGCATCGTAACGTGTACGAGTAAATATGGTATCGTTCAATGCCTTGATAGACAAGAGTTGCACCTCTTTTTTATCTTTATACTTTTCCAAAAAAGTATACAAATTATTTTTGAGCGACTCCGTATCTGTATTCCCTATTTCATATACAGACACGCTTTGTTGCTGACTGATTCCAAGCAACTGATTCACCGCCGCTTCATCAACGTGATAAGGCTGCCCGTTTGGTAACGTAGGACAACCATCCTTGGCTAACACTCCCTGCTCGTAATACACAGGAATAGCAAATTTATTTTTGCCAAAACTCTGAAGGAAGAGGTAAATCAATACTGGAAATACCAGTATCACAAACAACATAATGATTTTTATCTTATTCATTTCGCACAAAAAAAAATGCCGTCTCTCAACGGCATTTCAAATCAGTTTTTTATGTATTAACCTCCATAGATCGCAGTGAAGATAGCATCTCCTTGGATCAGCAGTGCAGCGATCAGCCACGTCACAAAAATAAGTGGCGCTACGATGCTCCATTTCAGGCCTTTGGTCTCATGGCCTAAGTGCATAAACTCAGACATAATATAGTAGGCTTTCACAATTGTCATCAAAATGAAAACGACCGTTTTAATAGGGCTAGCATCCAAAGTGAAGGCAATTATAAACTCTCCTGCAGTGATCAAAAATAGGTACAAAGTCACCATCCATATGTGCTTGATCTTCGCTTTATCTGCAGGAATTACTGCTACAGTTTTATTTTCTTGTTCCATCGTATGAAATGTTTTTATAACTTAAATGAGGTAGAAGAAGGTAAATACAAATACCCAAACCAAATCGACAAAGTGCCAATACAGGCCTACTTTTTCTACCATTTCGTAATGTCCTCTTTGCTCTAGTTTACCTACTACTGCTTGGTAGAAGATGATGAAGTTGATCACCACACCACTGAATACGTGAAACCCGTGGAATCCTGTGATAAAAAAGAATAGTGCTGCAAAGTTTGGAGGTCCATATTGATTCATAGACAAATTGGCTCCGTAGAAAATAGAGCCGTCCAACAGCGCTCCTCCATCGTCAGTACCTACGATAAAGTGAGTCCATTCCCAAGCCTGACAACCCAAGAAAGTCAAACCACCTACAATGGTCCAAAGCATCCACTTTTCTACCGCTTGCCTGTCGTTTCGCTGGCCAGCTTCTACAGCTAATACCATCGTAACCGAACTCATGATCAAAATAAAGGTCATGATACCGACAAATACCAAAGGCAGATGAATACCGTGCAAAAATGGCATACCATTGAACACCATATCTGGAACTGGCCAATACTCTTGTGAGAATACAAAATTCTCAAGAGCGCCTTCGTATGCCGGATGACTATATCTAATCAATCCATATGCTACCAATAATGAAGAGAATGTGAATGCATCTGAAAGCAAGAAAAACCACATCATTAGTTTTCCATAACTGGCCTTCATGGGTTCTGTTCCACCCTGCCACAATTTCTCGTTATTTTCTTCTACTACAACTGCTGAACCAGCCATGATCTGAAATTTTAATTTTAATGATTAAGTGTCAAAAATAAGTATAAATACAACCAAAGTCCACCCAAAAAATGCCAATATGTGGCACACATTTCGAGTTGGTCTAAACTTTTAGAATGTACTTTATACTTGAAAGCGGCAACAGCCACTACTGCAATAAATATCAATGCACTGACGAGGTGAAAACCATGCAATCCTGTCAACACATAAAGAAAAGATCCTGCAGGATTCCCTACAAAATATACCCCTTCTGCCACCAATGCTTGCCATCCTAAATACTGGCCTATCAAAAAGCCAACCCCTGTCAAGGCAGTCAAAAAAAGCATCAAACGCATCTTAACAATTTCGTCTTTTTTAGCAAAGTAGTATGCCAACTGCATCACTACACTACTCGCAATGATGATGATACTAGTCAGATCGAATACCACTGGCAATTCGAAGTCTAACCATACGCCATCTGACTGTTTTACCACATAGGCACTCGTCAGAGCAGCAAACATCATCACTATAGACACCATAAATAGCCAAAGTGCAAACTTCTTAGGGTGCATTTTGAACTGAGTCCCTTTATCTTTTTTAAGCATCATTGCTGCGTTCATATCAAATTTTGTCTAACATATAAGCGATCTGCACAATAGGCAGATACAAAAAAGAACCAAACATGATCTTCAGAGCCGTTTTGTCCGAATTGTCTCTCATCAAACTAAAGGTCTGCGCTAAAAATCCACAGCCGCAGATAGTCGCTATGACTGCCGAATTGAGCCCTGTCACCCCAAAGTAAGTAGGCAATAGCCCCAAGGGTAACAAAAACAAAGTATAGATCATAATATTGATCGCAGTGTTTAGGTCTTTGCGCCCGTTGTTTGGCAACAGCTTAAACCCGGCCTTTTTATAATCTTCATCTCCTACCCAAGCAATCGCCCAAAAGTGCGGAAACTGCCAAATAAACTGAATACCGAAAATAATCATCGCCTCAAAAGAAATCACCCCTGTAGCTGCTACCCATCCCAACAATGGAGGCAAGGCCCCTGGGATGGCTCCTACAAATACGGCAATAGGCCCTACTCGCTTCATCGGTGTATATACAAAACTGTATAATAGCAATGATACGAATGATAAGATGACCGTGAGCACATTGGTAGATAAATACAAAATGTATAATCCTACCATAGCTACAACCACACTGTAAATGGCCGCTTCTTTAATCGAAATACGACCAGTGGGCAATGGTCTGGTTTTCGTACGCTTCATGAGCGCATCGTAGTCTATTTCTATGATTTGATTGATTGTGACAGACGCCCCAGACACAAGCATACCTCCCAGAGAAAGTAATAGGAGGTTGGCCCAATTGAGTGAGCCTGTACTAGCTAGAATATATCCAAAACCAGACGAAAAAGCCACAAGAAAGGACAACCTCGGTTTCAATAGCTCAATATAAGCTCTTGTCTTGGCTCCTGCACTCAACGTGCCTACATTATAGTTTTCTACCTCACCCATTCGCCAATTCATTTGTGGAAATTTCCTTTTCCTTTATAATCAAATACAAGAAATACTGAATACCGAAAATCATCAAAGCCAATAATAAATGAACGGGCTGTAAGATGTAAGGCAAAGCATATTTTGCCAAAACGGTCCCTGTCAATATTTCTAATATTACTAAAATCAATAAACCCCAAACCAAGACTTTTGAAGTTTTGAAATCCTTTATGCTTTTTGTCAATCGATAGATCAGATAACCATGTATCACTAGCAAGATCAATGAATATGACCTATGCATATAAAAAATAATACCCAAATTTTCGACCCAACTAAAACGTAAATCTTCACCTAATGTAGTCGCCAAGGTATCTATAGCCTCTCTCACCTGTGTACCCATCACAATCTGAGCAAAAAACAACAACATACACACCACCAGTAGTCTCCTTACCTTATATGGTTTGTATGATAATAAACCTTGTAGCCTGTCCTTGGTCACTATCACTCTTACTTTGAGCAATAAGGCAATCAACCCAATAGCTAATATCATATGAAAGGTAATCATCCCTGGTAGCAAATTGGTAGAAACGACCAAAGAGCCTATCCATCCTTGAAATATCACCAACAGCAAAGCAGCCACAGACAGGAAGAAAACCTTTTTGTTCGTATGTATATAGCTATAAGACAATACTGTACAAATAATGATTAAAAAACCGACCGCAACACCCACCAAACGGTTTATGTATTCAGTCCACGTGCGAGCGAAGTTGAAGCCATGAGCTTCCTCTACATTTTTACCTTTCCTAATATCATGAGCAAGACCAGGGAATCCTAATACCTGAACCAAACTTGCCAATCTATCATTCTTTTGCATCCGCTTTTCAGCGTAACGCGCTTTGTAATCCTCGGGCAACTCACTTTCCGTAGTAGGTGGGATATAAGATCCGAAGCATTTGGGCCAATCAGGACATCCCATGCCAGACCCCGTACTACGAACAATGCCGCCTACTAAGATTAAAAAGTAAACGGCAATGATCGTAATGCTATTAAATTTTATAAATAAACCTTGTTTAGGTTCTTTAGTCATTTCTTTGGCCTCAATCTACTTGCTCGTTCTTAGCTTCTTCAGCCTCGTGAGGTAGGTTAGATTCAGGTGTCTGAGACAATGGCACAGTCTGAGGAATGAAATCACCCTCAGCTCCTGGCTTACTGTAATCATATGGCCATCTGTATACTGTTGGGATCTTGCCAGGCCAGTTGCCATGTCCAGGTTCTACTGGAGTTGTCCACTCTAGCGTGTTTGATTCCCAAGGGTTTTCAGATGCTTTTCTACCTCTCCACATAGAATAGAAGAAGTTGAAAATAAACAAGAACTGCGCGCCAAAGGTAAGGATAGCTGCTACAGTCACAAACATATTCAAATCGCCAAATGAGCTAAATGCATCAAAATTGGTAAATGAATAATATCTTCTAGGAAATCCTGCAATACCGATGTAATGCATAGGAAAAAACACCATATATACACCCACAAAAGTCAGCCAGAAATGAATGTATCCTAATTTCTCATCCATCATTCTGCCAAACATCTTAGGATACCAATGATAGATACCTGCTACCATTCCGAAAAATGCCGAACTACCCATTACCAAGTGAAAATGAGCCACTACGAAATAAGTATCGTGAAGGAAAATATCTAAAGCAGAGTTACCTAGAAAAATACCTGTCACACCACCCGAGATAAACAACGACACAAATCCCACAGAGAATAGCATAGCTGTAGTAAATCGAATATTACCCTTCCACAGTGTAGTGATATAGTTAAAAGCTTTGATGGCAGAAGGTACTGCAATCACAAGCGTCAAAATCATAAATATAGATCCCAAAAATGGGCTCATACCTGTCACAAACATATGGTGTGCCCATACTACGAACGACAATACCCCAATACCCATCAATGAACCAATCATCGCTTTGTAGCCAAAAATTGGCTTACGTGAATTGGTAGAGATAATTTCTGATGTAATACCAAAAGCAGGCATGATAATAATGTATACCTCAGGGTGTCCCAAAAACCAGAAAAGGTGCTGAAATAGAATTGGGCTACCTCCTGTATTAGGCAATGCCTCTCCTCCAATGTATATGTCTGACAAATAAAAACTTGTCCCAAATGATCTATCAAATACCAACAACAAAGCAGCGGCTACCAATACTGGAAATGACAACAAGCCTAGGATAGCTGTTATAAAGAATGCCCAGATAGTCAATGGCAGTCTAGTGAAAGACATGCCCTGTGTTCTCAAGTTGATGATAGTGGTGATATAGTTAATACCACCTAACAAAGTAGAGGCAATAAAGAATACAATCGATACCAACCAAAGTGTCATACCTAATCCAGAGCCTGCAATCGCCTGAGGCAATGCACTCAATGGAGGATAGATCGTCCATCCACCACCTGCAGGCCCAGTCTCTATAAATAGAGAAATAAACATGATCACACTAGACAAGAAGAAGAACCAATAAGACAACATGTTCATAAAACCTGATGCCATATCTCGTGCTCCAATCTGTAATGGAATCAAGAAATTACTAAATGTACCACTCAGCCCTGCTGTCAATACAAAGAATACCATAATGGTACCGTGCATAGTGACCAAAGCCAGATAAAATTCGGTATCTAACTGACCAGATTCTGTAATCCAGTTGCCAAGTAATGGTCTCATCCATTCCAAATCGATACCAGGAAAGCCTAGTTGCAATCTGAAAATGATAGAAAGTCCTCCACCTATAATTGCCCATAAGATACCTGTGATTAGGAATTGCTTACCAATCACTTTGTGGTCTTGTGAGAAAATATAATTTGTTACAAAATTGCCATGATGCTCGTGATCGTGATCATCGTGACCTGCAATATGTTCGTCTAATTGTACTTCAGTAATTGCCATGATTTCTTTTATTATAATGAAGTATTCACTTCCTCACCACTTACATTTTCTTCTGCAGCCATTTGTACTGGGCTACTTACGCCAATATTAGCTAAATAATCAGGGTTTTTAGACAACCATGATTTTTGCTCAGCCTTCCACTTTTTGTAATCTTCTTCGCTATCTACAATCACCACACCTCTCATAGAGAAGTGAGCCTTTCCACAGATCTTGTTACACACCAACTCGTACTGAAAATCAGGATTACCAGTCTCGGCCCTCATTTCTTCAGTGGTCTTGTTTGGTACAAACCAAAACTGAGTAGGCAAACCAGGTACTGCATTCATTTGCAATCTAAAGTGAGGCATATACACACTGTGTATTACATCTCTAGCTCTGATTTTCAACAATACTGGCTGATTGACTGGGATATGCAATTCTCTAGGAATAAAATCATCCTTAGCATTTGGATTTGAAAAATCAACGCCCAATCTGTTATCTTCATCGATTAGCTTATAATCGAATGGGCCAAGTTTTCCGTCAGGCCCTGGGTATCTAAATGCCCAAGCATACTGATAACCAAAAACTTCTATCACTTCTGCATTTTCAGGTGCTTGCTCTGTGATTTTAACCCAAGCTTTCCATCCAGAAAAAATCAACAAGGCCAACACAATGGCAGGAATGAATGTCCATATCAGCTCAAGTGTCGTATTGTGTGGGTAGAAATGTGCTTTTTGATCTTTTTTGTATCTATACCTCCATGCGAAATAGAACAAGGCTGCGTTTGTAAGAATAAAAACAGCAGTTGTGATCGCAGTAGTAATCCAAAATAAATTGAAGGTGATCTCACCGTGCTCTGAGGCTACTGGTACTGTATATCGATCAAACTCTGTGTAAGAATAAACGAAGAACAATACAGTCCCAAGAACTAAGAAGACCATGAATAAAGCACCATTCACTTTATTGCTGGTACCCATAGGGTCGCCCTCTTTTCCTCTCACGACTTGCACCAAGGTATGTGCTCTGAAGATAGTGACCAGAATGGCTACTATCAATACCACGGCTAACAAGATTACAATATTCATCATGTCTTTAAATGTCTATTTTGTAATTAATTTCTTAAATATGATGATGCAGTGATTCTTCCATCATTGGGTGATTCTTAGCTACCAATGGGTGCTTAGCCAAAGAATGCAACACCGTATAAACGAATGCAGATGCATATACCATGATCAAACCTACTTCTAGCAATCCAAAACCGCCGTTTTCTTTTAGCGTACCTGGAGTGACCATCAAGTAGAAATCTATCCAGTGTCCAAACAGGATGATTGGAGGAACTACCTTCAAGAACCTTGTATGTCTTTTAGCCTCTCTTGGCAATAGCAATAAGAATGGCAAGAAGAAATTTAAGATCAAGTTTAAGAAGAAGTATGTCACATATTTGTCACTTCTCCATCTCTCCACAAAGTAGATGGTTTCTTCAGGAATGTTAGCATAATAGATCAAGAGGAACTGAGAGAACCAGATGTATGTCCAGAAAATACTAAAGCCCCAGATGAATTTTCCAATGTCGTGTAAGTGGTTTGCGTTGACTATAGACAAGTAACCTTTGTCCTTTAGGAGAACCGCAATAAAAGCGATCAATGCCAAACCTGATACCCACCAGCTAGCAAATACATACCAACCAAACATGGTACTAAACCAGTGAGGATCGATAGACATTACCCAATCCCAAGCAGCAATACTTGAAGAGTATCCAAAAAATACTAAAAAGATCGCAGATAAGGTGACATTCTTCTTCCAGTGACTCACACCACCATCAATATCTTCAGCAAGCATCTGCTTTCTGATTTGTGTAAACAACAGATACCAAACAGCAAAGAAACCTACCATTCTAGCCATATAGAACCCAAAGTTTAAATAGCCTTTCTTATTATATAGAATCTCGTCGAATCTAGCATCTGCTTTGTCGTACAAGTATTCGTGTGTCCAGTGAAACAGGTCATGATTAGCAATCAAGAAAACCACAATCATCAATACCGCACCAATAGGCAACCAACTTGCCATAGCCATAGCAATTCTTTTGAATCCTACCGACCAGCCCGCTTGTGCTACATACTGAATCGCAATAAAGAAAATACCAATGGCTGATAGACCTGTGAAAAACAGGTTGTTGATCCAAAGGTTGGCATATAGACGCTGTGTCCAACGGAAACCGTGATGACCTGCATCTGCGGCAGCTTCTGCACCGTGGGCATCATGATGTCCACCCATATTCATCATCACTACGCCGATAGCAGCCAACACCAAACCTACCACCAAAGTGATGAGAATGTTTCTTTTGGCTCCTGCTGAGAATATATATTTTTCGTCGCTCATAATAAGATCTCCTAAGAATTATTGGTTTTGAAGGGTTTGAACAAATCGAACTATTTTCCAACGATCATTTACGCTTACTTGTGAAGCGTGTGATCCCATTCTTCCTTTACCCATGGTAATTACGTGGAAAATGTGGCCTTCTGGCTTGTCTTTTACCGCTCTAGAATTGTAAGGAGTAACTCCTTTAAATACTTTTCCTACCGTACCATCTCCCAAGCCTTGATCACCATGACAGTGCAAACAATATCTACCAAAAAGGACTTTACCTTCTGCTACTACTTCTGCGGTAGAGTCTAGCGGGTTTTTCAAGGTTCTAGCTGCCAACTCCAAAGAGTCTTTAGGAATTCTGTATGGCAAAGCCTCTCCTCTTCGTACAGTATTCGGTACTGCTTCCCTCATATTCATTTCATGTGGGTTGTTAGGATTGGAAGTGTAGAATTCAGCCGCGCCGCCTTCCTGAGAAGTCAACCATCGACCAGCTTCTTTATCTTTAATTTGAGCAAGTCCTTCATAAGGTACTGAGTGATACATTTGTGGTGCATATTCTACACCCGTATCATTGCCTCTGGAAGCGCAAGACGCTACAACAAATCCTGCTGCAACAATGACGATCCCGTTGATATATTTATTAAAATTCATTTTAATATTTTTTCCTAATTAGAATCCTAAGATTTAGTCGAACTGCTTGTTATTCACTTCCTGAGCACCTGCATCTGCCAAAGCTTTTTTGATATCTGCTTCGCTCATATTATTCTTATCCAAATCCACAGCTACGATGTGTTTATCGTCCGTGATGCGTAAGTCAAATATTCTTGGCTTTGCCCAAGGTTTCAAGTCACTCACTACGAAGAAAGTACCTACCATACCAAAGGCACCTAGAAGAACGGTCAATTCAAAAGTTACAGGGATAAATGTGGGAAAAGGAAGGAAGTCCTTACCACCTACGATCATAGGCCAGTCAACAGTCATCATCCCAATTTGCATGGTCAATGCTAACGTAGTTCCTAATAATCCGAACAAGAATGCAGCGATAGACAATCTTGATCTCTTATAGCCAAGTACATCGTCGATGCCATGCACTGGAAATGGAGAGAACACTTCATGAATCTTCACACCGCCTTGACGAACCTGAGCGATTGCTTTTAGCAATACATCCTCATCGTCGAATACGCCTAATACAAAGTTTTTATTACCGTCGCTCATCTTATTTCTTTTTTTCTCCGGTTGCCTTAATTATACTTTTAACCTCTGCCATGTTAATCACTGGGAAGAATTTCGCAAAAGCGAAGAAACAAGTGAAGAACAGGCCAAACGTAAAGATGTACACTCCTACATCTACCCATGTAGGATAGAACATTGCCCAGCTTGAAGGCAAGAAGTCTCTATGCAGGGATGTCACAATGATTACAAATCGCTCAAACCACATTCCGATGTTCACAATGATCGAAATTACAAATGTAGCTGCGATACTTGTTCTAATTTTCTTGAACCAAAATAACTGTGGAGAGATTACGTTACAAGTCATCATCGATGCGTACGCCCACCAGTAAGGTCCTAAGGCCCTGTTAAAGAAAGCATATTGCTCACCTTCTACACCTGAGTACCAAGCGATGAAAAGCTCAGTGATGTAAGCCACACCTACGATTGATCCTGTCACCATGATAATGATGTTCATCAGCGAGATGTGCTCGATAGTGATATAGTCTTCTAATTTGTAAACTCTTCTGGTCACAATCATCAGTGTCAATACCATGGCGAATCCTGAGAAGATCGCACCAGCCACAAAGTATGGTGGGAAGATCGTGGTATGCCACCCTGGGATAACCGAAGTAGCAAAGTCAAAGGATACAATAGTGTGTACTGAAAGTACCAGTGGAGTAGCCAAACCAGCTAGCACCAAGGCTACAGTCTCGTATCGAGACCAAGTTTTAGCAGCACCGTCCCATCCAAGGGCAAGTGTACCGTATATTTTCTTACTCAATCCAGTGGCTCTATCTCTAATCGTAGCAAAATCAGGAACCAGGCCGATGTACCAGAAAACAAGAGATACTGAAAAGTATGTTGAGATCGCAAAAACGTCCCAAAGGAGAGGAGAATTAAAGTTTACCCAAAGTGAACCGTAAGTGTTAGGTAGTGGCAATGCCCAGATGGCTCCGATCCATGGTCGTCCCATGTGAAGAAGTGGAAACTGCAAAGCACAGATAACGGCGAAAATGGTCATCGCCTCAGCGGCACGGTTAATCGACATTCTCCATCGCTGTCTAAATAGCAACAAAATGGCCGAGATCAAAGTACCAGCGTGACCGATACCTACCCACCATACAAAGTTTGTAATATCCCAAGCCCAACCTACGGTTTTGTTTAGACCCCAGCTTCCGATGCCTTCCCAAACAAGGGTAAAGACTGCGTATGCTCCATAGCCCAAGAGTGCCAATGACACAGCCATAGCCGCATACCATGACTTGGCAGGTGCTTGCTCTACTCTAATACAAATATCCTCAGTGACGTCGTGTACCGTTTTGCCTCCTGTGACGAGAGGTTTACGAACTACTGCTTCTGCGTGCATATTGATTTTAATTTATAAATTAAGCGTTCGCTTCGTTTTCTTCCTTATTTCTAATCTTAGTGAAGTACCAGACATTAGGCTTCACCGATAGCTCTTCCAATACATGGTAAGCTCTTTCTTCTTTTACTTCTGGCCCGTTTTCACCATTCTCTAATTTCAACATTTTTGAAATTCTTGAGTTTGGATCTTTCAAATCACCAAATACGATGGCCTCTGATGGACAAGCCGAAGCACAAGCCGAAGTAATCTCACCATCTACGGGTCTTCTGCCTTCTTTCTTAGCTTCTAGTTTGCCATACTGGATTCTCTGAACACAGAATGAACATTTTTCCATTACCCCTCTAGATCGAACAGTAACATCTGGGTTCAATACCATTTTACCCAAATCGTTGTTCATAGAAGTGTTTTCAGGGAACTGATCGTTGTCGTGATATTTGAACCAGTTGAATCTTCTTACTTTATATGGACAGTTGTTTGCACAATATCTTGTACCAATACATCTGTTGTAAGCCATTTGGTTCAACCCTTCGGTAGAGTGGTTGGTCGCAGCGACAGGACATACTGTCTCACAAGGTGCGTTGTTACACTGCTGACACATCATAGGCTGGAAAGTAACTTCTGGATTTTCCGCTGAAGGAACTTCCATGTCTACCAAATCTTCTTTAGCATCACTGCTGTAGTATCTATCAATTCTCAACCAAGTCATTTCTCTTCGGTTGAGGACTTCTTCTTTACCTACTACAGGTACATTGTTTTCTGCCTGACAAGAAACCGTACACGATCCACAACCTGTACAAGAGTTCAGGTCTATCGTCATTCCCCAATGGTGATTTGGATACTCATGTCCTGACCATAGAGAAATGTTTCCAGGCTTAGATTTACCAGCGTAGGTAGTAATCATCGGGTGATGTCTACCTGCTCCAGCATCTTTTTGATATTTTGATAAAATAGATTCTTGGATCACATTTTCTCTACCCATATAAGTATGGTGAGTCTGTGTCTGAGCTATTTTGTATTCTTCTCCGCTGAGTGTGACAGATACGCCAGTAGTCACTGCCTTGCTCTGTGCACCAGATTTGTAGTCCATCAATGGATAAGCATTCACGCCCACACCATCAGCTACTTTACCAGCACTTGTCCTTCCGTATCCTACTGCCAATCCCACTGTTCCGTTGGCCTGACCTGGCTGTACCATTGCTGGCACTTTCACTGTTTGATTGCCCACAGTCAAGGTCACCAATTGAGTAGTCATATCTCCCAATTTCAAGCCAAGCTCTTGTGCCATCTTAGGCGAAATAGTCAGGTAGTTGTCCCAAACAGCCTTAGTGATCGGATCTGGCATTTCTTGCAACCAAGGGTTGTTGGCCTGAGAGCCATTGCCTATTGCTGCTTTTTCGTACATCACCAACTCTACACCTGAGGCAGTAGACTTGAGACTAGATGCTGCAGCAGATACATCTCCGTTGAATGTAAAAGTTTCTTCTGAAGCAGAGTTTTCTAAAAGACCTGCTTGTATTGTTTGATCCCAAAATGTTTGCTTGTCACCAGTAGCATTTGCTGTCCATCTGGCTTTCACAAAATCAAAATAAGACTCAGAGCTACCAGACCATACCAAGAAAGACTGACCAGCCTGACGGGTATTGAATAGGTTTGAAATGGTAGGCTGTGAGAAGCTAAATTTACCTGTCACTGGCTCAAAATCATTCCAAGACTCCAAGAAGTGATTGTCTGGTGCAATGGCACTGACTAAACTAGTCGTTTCGTCTTTTCTATCAGAAGTAGAAAGAGAGAATTTTGTTTTCTTCAATCCTGCTGCAATCTGAGCGCCAAGAGCGTGATCATAAACAGGGTTGCTATTAAAAAACAAAACTCCATCAATATTACCTCCGTTGAGATCTTTGATGAAGTTAACCATGGCTTTGTCGTCACCTTTTCTAGTGTTGACCGCTGATGCTAAATCGATGGTAGTACCATAACAACCTAACAGGTCGTTGATCGCATTCACAAGCATTTGTACATTCTCGTCGTTCGAGCCTGAAACTACCAATGACTTCGCCTTGCTTGCCCAAAGGTCGTTAGCTGCTTTAGTCAATACTGCCGTATCTCCAATTTTAGGAGCAGCTACTGTAGCAGCACCAGCTTTAGCTGCCAGCATGTTGTATAAGTTCGCTACATAAGCGCCTTGCTCAGACGGCTTAATTGCATTTCTATAATCTGCATTTGAACCAGTCAAAGAAAGGTTAGACTCAAATGAGTACAACCTTGACATGGTTTTCTTTTTATCGTTCAATCTTCTGGTATCTGCAAACTGTTTGCTATGAAGCGTATGGTTCAACCAGTTGCCTAAGAAGTCAGCATCGAATGACACAATCGTGTCTGCTTTGCTAAAGTCATAAGAAGGAATAGCTCTTTTTCCGAAAGACTTTTCATTGGCAGCCAAAGCACCGCTGAAAGAAATTTGGTCATATTGGATATGCTCAAGACCTGTATATTTTGCTTTTAAAGCATCGATGGTAGCCAATGTAGATGGACTAAATACCGAAGTACTAACCAATGCAACCTTATCAGCAGTAGCCAACTGTTTCGCTACTTCTTTGTCTAGTTCTTCCCAAGAGACAGCTTTACCAGCCAATTCAGGGCCTTGTAATCTTTGTTTGTCATACAGAGACAAAACAGAAGACTGTGCCTGAGAAGAAGTACCACCACCACTTACAGTAGACAGCTTGTTGCCATCTATTTTGATCGGACGACCTTCTCTTGTTTTGACTACTACACTGCAATAGTCATTGCCGTTGACATAAGACGAAGCATAATAATTAGGAACACCTGGATCTACATCCACAGGTTTGTTCAAATAAGGAATAGCTTTTCTAACGGGCGTCTCACAAGCGGCCAAAGAGGCTGCTGCTACACCAAATCCCATCAATTTCAAGAAGTCCCTTCTGCTGGCGCCATTACCTTCGGATTCGCCACTGATAGGCAAATACTCAGGAAACTCTTTGTCAGCATGCTTTTCGAATTCCGGGTTTTTGGTCAATTCCTCTAACCCTTTCCAATATTGCTTTTTGGTCTCTTTCATCTGTTTATTCTAGACTTTCTTAGTCCCATGCCTACCGAAGTAGACAGGAAGCCGTTTGGCTTAATTTATTCCCAAATTTTTTAAAAACTATTAGTAGTGACACTTAGAGCACTCTAGTCCTCCAATGTCTTCTACCTTCATTGGTTCTTTGCTATGCTCGCTATGCATCTCTACCAACTTGTTATAATAATCGTTTCCTTTTGTATTCACGTCTGTCTCTCTGTGACAGTTGATACACCAGCCCATAGTCAATGGTGCATACTGCGATACCTTTTCCATCTCTTCTATAGGGCCATGGCAAGTCTGGCATTCTATTTCCCCTACTTGCACGTGCTGAGAGTGATTGAAATAAGCAAGGTCTGGTAAGTTATGTATTCTCACCCACTCGATAGGCTCGTTGTTTTCTATCGCTGCATAGATCTTTTGAATCTCTGGAGATTCTGTCTTGATAGATGAGTGACAATTCATACAAATGTTTGGCGAAGGAATGTTGGCATTTTTACTTTTTCTTACGCCTGTATGACAATAATTACAATCGATTTTATAATCTCCTGCGTGAATTTTATGAGAGAATGCGATCGGTTGATCTGGCTGATAGCCCTGCTGAACTCCAATAGTGAATATACCATCGATAGCGGACTTCATAATAATAGCAGTGAATATGAATGCTGCCAGTCCTAAGAAAGCGTTGCTTTTCACCAATGCTCCCATGTCGAATGTTTGCTCAGCAATTTCTCTATCCTCTTCAGACAAATCCTCTTTCTGAGACAAATATTTTTTCAACATCGTAATGATCATGGCCAATACCGCAAGTATCAACACAAGCACGATAAGCAGTACAATCATGATCGTATTCACAAACTGAGAAGGCTCTTGCTCCGTAGACGCGCCGCCTGCTGCTGCAGTGCTTTCTTCAGCAGCTACCACTACTTCTTTGCCCGACTCCACTTTGATATAACCAACGATTGAAGCAATTTCTTCATCTGAGAAATCGAAGGCAGTCATCTCCGTTTTGTTGTATTCATTGTAGAGGTTTACTGCGTATTCATCACCACTCTTGATTACCTTTTGAGAGTTTTTGACGAATGCTTGTATCCAAGCCAGGTTACGTCTCTTATGTACATCTCTCAATGCTGGACCGATCACTTTGTCATTTACATCATGACAAACTGTACAGTTAGCTTTAAATAATTTTTCTCCAGCTGAAATGATCGCCTCATCTGTGGGGATTCCATCCGCATCTTGCGCAACGGCCACATTTTGAGTGAACAAAACTGAAAAAATCAAGGAGAGGAATAGAACGGTTTTAGTGCTTAAAAATCCCGCTCTTGAGTGTAAACTATATTTTTTTGACATCAGTTTTAGCTTTCCTTTTTGTAAAGTGGTGCAAATGTAACATCGGGTACTTGTATTTCAAAAACATAATAATGCCTTCTACGTAGTAGATACCCACACCCCCCACTGTAAGCGCTATATATCACTGTATATCAATATTTTACAATAATAAAATCAATGAAAATCCCTTCTATTTAGAATTAATATAAATAAAAAGAGCCTCAAGCAGCTTTCACTACAAACAAAGAGAACTCCATACATACACTATATAGTACCCTTTTTTAAACTCGCCCCTTTTTTAGATTTTTATATTCAAAATATCTAATACATAATATACTTATGTATATTTGTCCTATGTATTCAAAGGAATTACTCAAAGGAACACTAAAAACGATCATACTCAAGTTACTCTCGGCTAACGGTCAGATGTATGGGTATGAAATCACACAAAAGGTCAAGGTATTAACCAATGACAAGATACAGCTCACTGAAGGAGCATTATACCCTACGCTTCACAAGCTAGAAGCCGATGGGCTGGTCATCACTCATACGGAAAATATCAATGGAAGGAAGCGAAAGTACTATCGAATCACCGCTCATGGCAGCGGAGAGGCAACAGCAAGATCCAATGAGTTTACTGAGTTTGTCCAAACCATGCTACTCTTGCTCAACCCCCAATTAGGCAAGTAAACATCAAATCATAGACTGATGAAAACATTATCTAAAACCCAATATTTATACATATCCAACGATTTAAAATCCAAAGGACTATCGAAAGGCTTTCGGGTAGAATTATTAGATCATATCTGCTGTCTAGTAGAATCTGACATGAATAATGGCGCTGACTTCTCCTCTGCCTATGCTCAGGCACTAGAGGTATTTGGAAATGAAGGGTTTGAAGAACTCAAACAAACCTCTGCCATAGTCAAAAAGCAAAGATGGCATACAGTGAATCGGATACTGATCTCGGGTATCGCAGCTTGTGTTTTCATGATGGTATTCGGAGTAGATGCGCAAGAGCCACCTACCATATCTCCGCTGGATCACTACAAACGCATCACTTCCAACTTTGGAGAGCGGTACAATCCTATGAAGGGTAAACGAGATTTTCACAAGGGCATTGACTTTGCTGCACCAAGCGGCACGCCTGTAAAATCAACTGCTGCTGGAACGGTGATTTTTGCCGAGTCAAAATTCAGTGGATATGGTAAAAATATTAAAATTGAACATAGCGATGGGTTTGTCACTAAATACGCACACTTATCTGAAATAAGAGTACAAAAAGGGGATCTGGTCACACTCGGCCAAGTCATTGGTCTATCTGGAAATACAGGCGCATCTACAGCACCTCATTTGCACTATGAAGTCCTCAAAGATGGAGCGTATGTGGACCCACTAAATTACTTCGCAATACAAGGACAATAAAAGTAATCCTAAACGACAGCAATGATTAAACCCTTGATCAATTATAGCAAACCTTAGTTCTTGTCTTGAACTTCGTCGGCCTGAACTGATGTCCTAAACAAAACTCACGTCGGGGCAGCCTCCCAATGGCTTTAGTTATAGCTCAACGAGCTTGCACAAACCATTAGCACTAAATCATTTTATCTCTTAATTTTAGCACACGGTTTATTCGGACGCTAGTTCTACAGTATTTTTAAAAAAATTAACTTGAAAAAGACAAAATACATACATCTCTTTTTTTCTCTTGTAGGATTCCTATTTTTTTCTTCTTGCTCTACTGAGCATCCCTTGAATGTTGATTATTCTTTCGAAGTAGCTAAAGACGTTGAGCAAAGCATCGACGATTTTGATCGTGTGAAATTTGAATCTTTTGATGATTTAAACCTAGGTTTCTACAGAGGCAACTTATGGATAAAGCTAGAAATAACGAATGAAGAAAATGAGGATAAATCATACATGTTTGTTAGTAATGATAGGTTTAACAGGAATTATGTTTTTTATAAGCTAGACACACTGAGCCATTCGTTAAAACTAGTGAATCAAATAAAAGACACATTAAGGCATGACTACAGAACTTTCAACAACCCTAACCCAAATCTCAAGATAGATTTAGAAGCAAATGAACACGCAACTTATCTCATCACATCAACTAGTGATGGTAGAACAAAAGATGCCACCCCGAAAATAATCTCTATAGAAAGCTATTTTGATTTTATTAATGAGAGCACCATCTGGAGTATTGTTTTTTATGGAATAATCATTTGTCTACTACTCATCAATATATATCAATGGACTATTTATAGGAAAGAGATATTTCTCTATTACATTTTTTATATAGTATCTACCTTGTTTGTGTACCTGGGTATTGAAGGCTATTTGTATGGTCTTCGGCTGGATCAAATGGTGCTGGACCATTTCATATTTGTATCTGTCAAATTATGGGCTCTATCACTCATCATGTACACGTCCAAGTTTTTGGAAACCCAAATAGTAGCTCCCAACTATTATAAGTTCATTAAGGTCATTTTGGTGGTTGTTTTGGGCGGAATACTATTGTATCAGTTTGTTTTTTATCATTCTTCCATTCAGTATTTACATTATTTTGAAAACATCCTATCGGTTCTTTGGCTGTTGTTGATCATTGGTATTCTACTATTTTCTGCAAAAAGTCGTTGGCTGGAATTAAAGTATTACCTCATACCTCTCGCTTGCTTTATAGTTTTTACGGTATTTGGAGTTGTTAATGTTCACCTTCAAATTTTTGCTGGCAACTCTTTTACTTACGTTAAAATAGGAGCCATCATCGAGCTGATTGGTTTTACCTATTTCATGAGGGCTTTAATTAAAAGAAAGCTCAATCAATCTGAGATTCTAGAAAAAACATTAAAACAAAAAGAAGAGCTTTTAGCATCTAAAGCCAGCCTTGTCAGTGTATTCAAATTAATTGAGAATACGTTTTCTAATGAGGCTGATTGGAAGAGCTTTAAAGAAAAGTTTGAGCGACTTAATCCTAACTTCATTTCATCTCTCACAACAAAATATGCTGATTTATCTAAATCGGAAATAAGGCTACTGACCTTAATCCGAATAGGATATTCTCAAAAGGAAATCGCGGACATATTGAATATCGCTCCAGAAAGTGTAAAGAAGTCCCGAAGTAGAGCCCGAAGAAAATTGAACCTCCCAGATTCAGTTACTCTTAAAGAGTATCTCCTCAAGCTATAATGTAGCTGATGAAGATTTAAAACTACTGACATATAGATAGTTACGATCTTGTCCCCCATTTTGTCCCCCTTGTAAATTAGGTGAAATATACCTCGTCGGATAGCTTCGCATTGTTCACTTTTTAGAAGTGAATAACATCATAAAAATGAATGTTTAAAAGACAATACACTTGACAGGCTATGGCCTGTTGGGCACTTAATTCAACAATAAAAAAGGGAAAACATGAAAAAAATACTACTTATTACAGCTGCGCTAACTATGATAAGTTTGGGGGCTATGGCTCAAAATGTAAACATTCCAGATGCTAACTTCAAAGCCTACTTGGTGGGAAACACAAACATCAACACCAATGGAGATACGGAAATACAGGTAAGTGAAGCCACTGCTTTTACTGGCGCAATTAATATCAATAACGATGGCATAAGTGACTTAACGGGAATAGAACACTTTACCAATCTTACGTATTTAATTGCCCCTTTTAACCAATTAACATCCATAGATGTAAGTCAGAATACGGCCTTATTGTCATTGAATGTTCAGGATAACATGTTGACTTCTTTAGATATAAGTCAAAATACAGCATTAACAGGGTTGAATTGTGGGCGAAACAATCTAAGCAGTTTAGATGTGAGTCAAAATGTTTTGTTGGATTTTCTGCTTTGTCATGAGAATAACCTGAGTGCACTGGATGTTTACCCACTTACAAAGCTCATAACTTTTAACTGCTCGCAAAACAGTATCACTTATTTGGACTTCAGTCAAAATACTGGTATTAATCAAAATACGAGCTTAGAAGTACCCTTTATTCATTGCCAAGAAAATAATCTAACGGTTTTGAAAATGAATGGCATTAGTCCAGGGGCTCTTCAAAATCAATATTTCAATGCTACGAATAATCCAAATCTTACCTGTATAGAGGTGAATGATGTCACTGCAGCTGAAACCAACTGGACGAATATTGATGCTACAGCAAACTTTAGCCTTCAATGTACTGTTGACATTCCAGATGCGGCTTTTAAAGCCTGTTTGGTGGGAAACACAAGCATCAACACCAATGGAGATACTGAAATTCAGGTAAGTGAAGCAACCGCCTTTACCCAAGGCATCTATTGTCCCGATCTTGGTATCTCTGATTTAACAGGAATTGAAGCGTTTGTCAATATAAATGCGATATACGGTGAGTTAAATAATCTGACGAGCATAGACATATCCAATAATACTCAAATAACCTATTTGGGTATCAATAACAACAACCTAAGCAGCATAGATGTATCTAGTAATACGCAATTAACAAATTTGACCATCAATAACAATAACCTAACCAGCTTAGATATTTCTTCCAACACCAACTTGCAGCAATTGATCGCTGCTAATAATAGCATTTCCAGTTTGGATGTCTCATCTAATACAGCTTTGGTAAATATGAATGTTACTAATAACAATCTTACCAGTTTAGATATATCGGCCAATATCGATTTACAGTATTTTTACTGTTCGTTAAACAACTTAACTGCTTTGAATGCAGCCAATGGAAATAATACAGCCATCACTGGATTTGTTGCAACCAGCAACCCAAACCTTACTTGTATAGAGGTGGATGATGTGGCTTGGAGTACCACCAACTGGACAAACATTGATGCTACGGCAGGGTTTAGTACAGATTGCAACTACCTAGTTAGTAGTATATCTGTTCAGGGTCAGAACAATACTTCAACCATTTCAACTTTTGAAGGAAGCTTACAAATAGAGGCCACTGTATTGCCTACCTATGCTGAAGACATCACTTATACATGGAGTGTATCAAACGGCACAGGCTCGGCTACCATTGATGCTAATGGATTGTTATCAGCCGTTTCTGATGGTACAGTGACCGTGACAGCCACGGCCAACGATGGCTCAGGCGTAAGTGGAGATATGGTAGTCACTATTTCAAATCAAATAGTTTTGGTCAGTGCGATTTCAGTACAAGGGCAAGCTGGCGCAACTGCCATTACTACCGATGGAGGCACGCTACAAATGGAAGCTACAGTATCTCCTGTCAATGCTACTGACGCCTCCTATGTATGGAGTGTGACCAACGGCACAGGAGCAGCTACTATTGATGCTAATGGATTACTGATGGCCGTTTCGAACGGTACAGTCACCGTGACTGCTACGGCCAACGATGGCTCTGAAATAACTGGTGATGTGACCATCACTATTTCAAATCAAGTGGTTTTAAGTATCAATGATCAGCAGAAGAATCGTGAATGGGTTATCTACCCTAACCCCGTAACCTCTGTACTAAACCTTGACTTTAATACGACAATTGAAGCCATTAGTATTGTTGACTTTACAGGAAAACCAATAAAAACTATTCCTTCACCAAAAAGGGTTTTTGACGTTTCTGATTTAGCCATAGGTATTTATTTTTTCCAGATAAAAACGGATCAAGGTCTAATGAGCAAAAAATTTGTTAAACAATAAGCACCAACAAGAAAGCTGGAGATTTTGTAAATGAATAGTTCTCAGGTAATCCAGAGAACTATTCTTTCTAATACCACAACAACAATATAACAGTACTCAATATCTCCAGCAACACCAACCTAACCTGTTTAGTTATTCTATGTATTGAACACACTGGACGTAATAGTGAATCAATCCAAGGATGAAAATTATACCGCCTCTCGATACAGGTCGATGTCTACCTTTTCCAAGAACACAAAATCCATATCACATGATTAATTGATATTTAATAATAGCGCAATAAACCGTTTCCCTCGCAACCCAAAATCAATTTTATCTCCTAATTTAGGGAAACGGTTTATAGGTCAGGTTCTATGACAAGCTTAGTTTCAATCTTCCTTAATCAATCAAAACAGATCAAAAAGTCACCAGCGAAATCAATCCACCTTATTCTTGATTTCAAACTCCTTCTGCTTTGCTTTTTCCTTTCAGCAGGAAGCCTGTATGCTCAAAGCAAGAAGGCAGATAGCTTGGCGCATGTATTGTCGGCTCATACCCAAGAAGATACCACCCGAGTCAATCTGCTGTATGATCTGGCTTATGCCAACTTTCAAACGGACATGGAATCGACCAATGCCCACTTGGAAGAAGCCTGGCACCTGAGCGAAGAACTCGATTATACTAGGGGCAAAGCAAGGGTATTGTACCTAAAGGGCATATTGGAAAACATCAAATCAAACTACACCAAGAGCCTAGAATTTTTTAAGCGCTCTCTGGAGCATTATCGCTCTATAGGAGATCAAGATGGGATTGCGGCAAACTACACGGCCTTTGGCATTACCTATTATGACCAATCTAAGTACGAGGAAGCCATACAAGTTTACGCAAAAGCGTCTGAAATTTATGAAAACCTGGGCAACAAAAGGGAGCTGATCACGATCCTGATCAATAGTGGGAATGTCTATTCGGAAACTGGAAGATTCGATGAAGCTATTTTGAATTACCAACGAGCTTTGGAAGAGAGTGAAGCAATCAACGATGAAGACGGTATCTCATTTGTGCATTCCAATTTGGGGGTGGTGTACAAAGTGCAGGGAAACTATCCTCTAGCCATAGACCACTTCAACAAAAGTCTGGTCTATGATATAAAGACCAAAGACACCCTGGGTTTGGCCTACAAGTACAATGACCTGGGAGAAGTATATCGTTCTCTGGAAAAGTACGATGCGGCCCTGGAGCACTATGAGCAATCGTTGAGATTTTCGTCAAAAAAAGGAAATAATCGACTGGTAGCTGTCATCAATGGTAATATTGGCAACCTGTACTTGCTAAAAAAGGCTTATTCAGAGGCACTCACCTACTACTATACGTCCCTAGAGACGAGTCAGAAAATCAACAACCTAAAACAGACAGCCATATGCTTTAATAGTATTGGAGAAATTAAGCTATTGCTGAATGAACCCTTAATTGCACGTGAGAATTTTCTGAACGCAGAAGAGATTAGCCGACAGACCAATAACAAGCACGTCTTGCCCATTAGTCTATTAGGTATTGCTGAAACTTATGTAAATGAAAACGACTATCAAAAGGCACTTTTTTTTACCCTGGAGGCTCAGAAGATTGCCGAAGAGCTGGCACTTCTGGAAATACAAAAAAAGACATTTGAAATTCTTTCTATCATCTACGAAAAAACTGGACGTTACAGAGAAGCACTAAACAACTACCAGCTATTCAAAAGCCTGAACGATAGCTTGTTCAACCGAGAGAATATCGAAAAAATAGCGCAGCTGAAGTATAAGTATCAATACAAACAAGCGCTGGATTCGGCAAGCATCCGGGAATTGGAGCTGACGAAAACAGTCATGACAACATCCCAAGATCTAGCACAGTCCAGGCAAAATTTCCTTTGGGCTATCATTGGCATTCTTATGGTATCCATCCTATTGGGAGCTATTGTTTTTTATCAGAAATACCATCACATCAAAGCCAAAACCGAAAACATCATAACCGAACAGAAGCTGCTGCGTTCACAGATGACCCCTCACTTTATCTTTAACTCCCTGTCCGTTTTGCAGGGCATGATCCTAAACAAGGAAGATAAAAAATCCGTCAACTACTTGTCCAAATTTTCGCGATTACTCCGTATCACGCTGGAAAACTCCAGGGAACAAATGGTTTTACTTTCGCAAGAACTAACTGCTATTGAAAACTATCTGGCACTTCAAAGTTTTGAAGATGATTCGTATGATTACACGATTACCATTAACCACAACATCGACGGATCTCTGTTCAAAATTCCTCCCATGTTGATTCAGCCATTCATTGAAAATGCCATCGAGCATGCTTTTGGCGACCAGAAAGAGAATCGAAAAATAGAGATGCACCTAGAATACTCAAAAAACGAATTGATTTGCGTGATAAAGGATAATGGTATGGGTATCACTGATGCCCATGAAAATAGGAGAGGCGGAAAAAAATCTCTGGCAACCAAGATTACCTCGGAGCGGTTGAATATATTATCTACCAATTACAAAATGAAGGGATCCGTTACCATAGAAAACAGGATGAAGTACCATGAAAAAGGTACGATAGTTACCCTGGTAATTCCTTACGAAAAACTTGAAGTCGTATGAAAGCAGTATTGGTAGAAGACAAAGCGTACATTAGAAAAGCACTGCTACATTTATTGGAATCTTTGAAGGCTGACGTAGAGGTGATTGGAGAATGCGGCTCGGTAAAAGAAGCCGTGGTGGTGACCAATGCCTGCAAACCAGATCTAATTTTTCTGGACATCAACCTGGTGGATGGTTCGGGTTTCGATTTTTTGGATAAGACCAGCCATCTGGATTTCAAAGTTATCTTTATCACTGCGTATGAAGAGTTCGCACTACGCGCACTGAAAGCAGGAGCTGTCGATTACCTCTTGAAGCCCGTGGATGCCGAAGAGCTGCGAGCAGCACTGGAAAAAGTCCGTAAGCTATCCACTGACGTACAGAGGAAGCAGATCACTACTGCAAAACAAATTTGGCACAAAAACGACTCCACCTTAGTACTTTCTTTAAGCAATAGCTTTCAGGTAATAGATGTAGGCGAGCTACTCTTCTGCGAATCTGATAAAGGATACACCTCCTTCTACCTGTCCAATGGCAAAAAATACATGGCTTCCAGGCCCATCAAAGAATATGAGGAGCAACTAGAAAAAGTCAATTTCACCAGACCACACCAATCTTTCATGGTGAATTTGAAATTCATCGACAAGTACGATAAGTCTGGCACTATCTATTTGAAAAATGGGAAGGAAATCCCCGTTTCCTCCAGAAAGAAAGAGGCATTTCTGGCTACTTTCCTCCGCTACAATAGCCTTTGACTTCAGGATAGCAACCCACTTCGCCCTAAAGCGAATATGTGCTTGAACCCCACTGATATTTACTGACCCTTCGCAGATATATATTGGCTATTTCCAGTGTATTCCATTTGCTGCACTTTTAACCTTCGGACGCCATATCAGGGCAGAAATCGGAGAACTCACTTCGTTTTTAATACTTGATTAATGGAGTACTATACACAGGATTAAAAGTGAATTCAACTATCAAACACAAGACCATGAATACTACTTTAAAAGGACAAAAAATAAAAAGAACACTATTTATCGCAGTTACGCTAACTATTGTAAGCCTAGGGGCATGGGCCCAAAATGTAAACATCCCAGATGCAAATTTTAAAGCTTACTTGGTAGGAAACTCAGCAATCAACACCAATTCAGATACAGAAATTCAAGTGAGTGAAGCAGCTGTTTTTACAGGAACAATTAATTGTTCAGGTCTAAGCATAGCCGATATGACAGGAGTTGGAGCATTTTCTTCTTTAACAGAGTTGAGGTGTTCGGCAAACGATTTTACAAGCTTAGACCTAAGTGGGAATGTAAGCTTGATCACATTATTTTGCAATCAATCCCCTTCATTACTATCTATAAACCTAAGCCAGAATGTTAATTTAGAAAGTTTGTACCTGACCGATAATACCAGTATGGGCGACATAGATGTGAGCCAGAATACAGCTTTGGTAAACTTAGATATACAAGGTAATAATGCAAACAATTTAAATGTTAGCTCAAACATTCATTTAGAAGTCCTTAATTGTCCATTCAACTTTTTAAGCACATTAGATGTAAGTCAGAACACAGCATTAACGTACCTTGGGTGTGCACAAAACCCTTCTTTAACGGCCTTAGATGTTAGTAACAATTTGAATTTGACCCACCTTTATGCCCAAGCCAATACCAACTTAAGCTCCTTAAATATGAAAAACCTGAGCACCAGCATATTGACTAATTTTAGTGCTGTATCCAACCCTAACCTTACTTGCATTGAAGTTGATGATGTGGCTGCTGCTGAAGCAAACTGGACTAACATTGATGCTACGGCAAGCTTTAGCCTTAAGTGTACTGTTGACATACCAGACGCTGCTTTTAAAGCCTACCTGGCAGGTAACTCATCCATCAACACCAATGGAGATGCTGAAATTCAAACAAGTGAAGCTACCGCTTTTACAGGGCAAATCAATTGTCAAAATCTAAACATTGCTGATTTAGCAGGTATTGAAGCCTTTACTGCCTTGACCGGGTTGCTATGTGGCAATAACCAATTGACGGCGATAGACTTGTCTCAAAACACAGCGCTAACAACCTTTCAGTGTCAAAACAACAACCTAACTTCTCTGGATCTAACACAAAATACGGCTTTGACAAACTTTGTTAGCGTCAATAATAATTTAACCTCATTAGACCTTAGTCAAAATGTGGATTTAGGCCTTTTATCCATTTCTGACAATAATATTGCTTCTATTGATTTAAGTCAAAACACAAATTTGACTATCCTGATGTGTTCAAACAATGCCTTAAGCTCATTGGACGTTAGTGCCAACACACAATTACAGAATTTTAACTGCTCAAATAATAGCTTAACAGCCTTAAATATGAGAAACATTAGTACCAGTACACTTGGGGGCTTTGATGCCACATCCAACCCGAACCTTACGTGTATTGAAGTGGATGATATTCAGGCGGCCACAGCTACCTGGACTAATATTGATGCCACAGCAAGCTTTTGTGGAGGTTTGGTTAGCACTATCGACGTACAAGGACAAGGCGGAGCTACTGCCATTACCACGAACGAAGGCACGCTACAAATGGAAGCTACAGTATCTCCTGCCAATGCTGATGACGCCACCTATGTATGGAGTGTGACCAACGGCACAGGAGCAGCTACTATTGATGCTAATGGATTACTGATGGCCGTTTCGAACGGTACAGTCACCGTGACTGCTACGGCCAACGATGGCTCTGAAATAACTGGTGATGTGACCATCACTATTTCAAATCAAGTGGTTTTAAGTATCAATGATCAGCAGAAGAATCGTGAATGGGTTATCTACCCTAACCCCGTAACCTCTGTACTAAACCTTGACTTTAATACGACAATTGAAGCCATTAGTATTGTTGACTTTACAGGAAAACCAATAAAAACTATTCCTTCACCAAAAAGGGTTTTTGACGTTTCTGATTTAGCCATAGGTATTTATTTTTTCCAGATAAAAACGGATCAAGGTCTAATGAGCAAAAAATTTGTTAAACAATAGAGATCGTGTTCTCCTACACATCTAACCTATAGATCTGCTTGGAGGAATCAATAACAACTACTCACTAAATCAATAAAGACCAACCCTAATCAACTCCACAACAACAAACCGCAGGAGGTCATCTACTAATATTAGAACGCCCCTCCTGCGGTCTTTACTTTAAACTGTGTCATGGTGCTTCTACAGCCTCTCTCCAGCACTACGGATGGGGCGTATGAATCCTTACTAGCAAACAACTATATCCCTCCCTCATCCATCTTGATTTTCATCAAAACAGAGAAAGCATCATTGATATTGCTCTGCTCTACCACGATAGAAAATTCATTGGAAGTTGAGATCACTTCTATGACGGTGATGCCATACCAGGCGATCATTTTGAAAATGTAATAATATAGACCGTAGGCTCTCACATTCGATGCCTTGAGCATGACGGTCGCTGAGCTCAGTTGGCTATTGCCTGTTACATAGGTCTCCTTTTCAAAGATTCTTTTGACACGGTCTACGATATTTTCACTTACAATCAAGGTACGCTCATACATCCCTTGGGTAAACGAACAATAGGTATCAGGTAGACTTTGCACCTCATGTAGCAAGCGCGTTTGATTCTCTGTCAATGTAGGTGAATTGGCATAAGTAAAAGTGGACAACCCAGATCGAACGAAAATATCACCAATATGCTCGCGGAAATTTTTAGGGTTCAGATTCAAGGCATTCACACCCATGGTCGATCGCCGCTTCAGTGCCATGAGTATAGAGGCCTCCGTCGCATCCTTCATCAACTCTTTAGACACATATGGCTGCAAGAGCCGAGCTAGCGAAGAGTAGTTGATCAAATTGGCGGTCATGGCCTCTTCGATAAATGGCATTTTTCGTATTCCTTCTTCTACGATATCTGATATCTTCTTCATGTCGTTAAATATTTAACAAAGTGCAAATATTATGAATAATTCTAACACTTATTTCACATACCTGCATTTAAAAAATACTTTTGGAGTTATCATTTAAAATTGAACCCAAGATGTCGGTTAAAACACCCTTTTATTACTACGATTTGACACTGCTGGAAAACACCCTAGAGGCGATGTCCAGTGCGATCAACAATCCCAATTTTAAAGTACACTACGCGATCAAAGCCAATGCAGAAGATCGCATTCTGCAAACCATAAAGAACCATGGGCTAGGTGCAGACTGTGTAAGCGGTAATGAAATAAAGAAAGCTATAGCGCTGGGTTTTAACCCTGAAAATATTGTTTTTGCTGGAATCGGAAAATCTGACGAAGAATTAGACATTGCGATCTCGAACGGCATACACAGTATCAACTGCGAATCTATCGAAGAGCTCGTAGTCATCAATGAAATAGCAGAAAAGCATGATGCCATCGCAAATATTGCTTTCAGGATCAACCCTAATGTGGATGCGCAAACACATCACAAAATCACAACGGGACTAAATGAAAATAAATTTGGAATTCCGATCACAGAACTAGATGCGGCTGTCGACGAAATATTGAAGCACAAGCACCTTGCTTTGAAAGGCGTTCATTTTCATATTGGTTCTCAGATTTTGAATCTCAATCCATTCGCCAATCTATGCCAGCAGGCTAATAACGTCATAGCAAACCTGAAAGCTAGAGGCATTGCATTGGAGCATATCAACGTAGGTGGTGGACTAGGGATCAATTACAACAATCCTGATTCTCAATTGATTCCGAACTTCGAAGAGTACTTCAAGGTATTTGAAAAATTCCTAAATCTAGACGAAGGACAGACCGTGCACTTCGAGCTGGGCCGTTCTATTGTAGGCCAATGTGGATCGCTGATTTCGAAAGTACTCTATGTGAAAAAAGGTGCTAATTCTAAATTTGCGATCATCGATGCTGGCATGACGGATTTGATTCGCCCTGCATTGTACAACGCATATCACAAAGTAGAAAACCTATCACAAACTGGTGACGAACTAGAACCCTATCACGTAGTGGGGCCGATATGCGAAAGCTCAGATACCTTTGGCAAAACGGAATTGCCTACCACTACACGTGGCGATTATATGATGATTCGATCGGCAGGTGCGTACGGGCAGGTATTGAGCTCAAACTACAACTTGCGTGAAAGAGCGGCGACTATCTATTCGGATGAGCAATCGCTTGCCTCATGTATCGGAAGCGAAAAAAAAGCACAAACGCTAGAAGTGGTATAAACTTACGTTTGACGTAAATACAGAAAACATTCAAGAGGCTACTTTTAAGGTGACTTCTTTAATACAAAGGTTTAAAAAAGCAAGCGCATGCGTTTGCTTTTTTTGTTTCTAATCCTCCTCTTCCCATTTTCTCTCCAGTCTCCAGTCTTCCACAATTCATCGATAGCGTCTGCTCAGAGTCATTAAAAAAACGTACATTTAAGACCCACATCAAATATATAGGGACTGTCCGACTTCCATGGTCGTATAAGGATTTTAAACGAAAAGTTAATTGACACGTGAAAAAAGACTTTACAAAGCGCATATCGGGAGCTAGTTTATTCCTCATTATACTACTCGTTGTCATTGGTATCTTCAGCATGATGCGTGTGTACAATAGCCACAACTCCATCGATGAAGTAGCCCGAATAGATGTTCCGCTCATCGAAATTTTGACCAACATTGAAACGCACCAACTCCAACAATCCATCAACTTCGAAAGAGCCATTCGCCATGCAGAAGAAATCGGCAAATACGATCAGGCTCAAGCACAATATACATTGGCAGACAGCCTATTCAGAACACAAGCAACTCTAGTCGATAACGAATTGATATTGGCCGAAGAGCATGTGAAAAAAGGTATCTCAGAAGCCATATCTGACAACCAGCGTATTATCATGAAAGACCTGCTGAATGCACTCAAAAAAATGGAGCGTGAGCATCTAAGCTACGAACGTGATGCGATTGCCGTATTAGAATTGTTCACAGATGGGCAAACGGCCGAGGCCATGGATCGCGTGGTGGATGTAGAAGCCAAAGAAGAAAAGCTAAACGGCGAAATAGAACATTTGCTAATCGAATTAGAAAAATATACGGAGGAGTCCGTAAACGCTATAGAAGTAGACGAACGCACCACCTTAAGACTCGTCGTTCTATTTACCTGTTTTTTCGTGATGATATCCATCGTCATCTCCTTTGTCGCAAGCAATTCCTCCACCATCCCCATCGACCAACTAACAGAAGGTGTCAAACGATTGAGCAAAGGGGAAAAAGCCATCAAAATAAGTACACCTCCTTCTGGCCTCACCTCAGAGCTCACGACCACCTTCAACGAGATGGTAATCAAACTCCAAGATGCACAAGAGGAAATAGAACGGCACATGCATTTTTCGTACAGCACAGCTCATGACCTCAAAGCACCTATTACCAATTTGATAGAACTACTGGATCTGCTCTACAAAGATGCAGATGACCATGACAAAATCTTACAGCAAGCGAAGACCTCTGCCAAACAAGTCCAATCCATTGTGCTGGCACTAAACGAGGTGCATGTACTCAGAGAGGCCCTAGATACAAAACCAGAGGTATTGTATTTCGACCAAATAGTATCCGAAGTAGAAAAAGGAATAAGTAGTAAAATAGAAACATCTAAGGTCATCGTGACCAAGTGGTTTGCCAAATGTCCCACTATAAAATATCCCTCTGCTCAGCTAAAAAGCATCTTTCAAAATCTAATCATCAATGCCATCAAATACAGCAGCCCCAACAGGCTCCTCGAGATAGAAATAGAATCTTATCGAGACAATGACCATACGGTATTAGAAATCCGTGACAACGGCATCGGATTCGACTCTAATGTGAGCGGCATGGAGATCATGGAGCCTTTCAAACAACTGGATCCTAAAAAAGAAGGAAGTGGGCTGGGATTGTATTTGATCAAGACCATCATAGATCACCACCATGGTCACATCGAAGTGAAAAGTAAACCTGGGAAAGGCTCGATTTTCACTATTTACTTAAACTAATCACGACTGACTACTCGTCATTCGGTTTTCTAATTCTACTTTGTGACTTCTTGCCACTTGGAGTGTTATATCATTTTCCAATTCCACCATACTTTCATGTCGATTGTACTTTTTCACAAAACGTAAATTGAGCAAATGTGAGCGGTGTATCCGCACAAAATCACTAGAACCAACCAGCATATCATCAAAATATTTGAGCTTTTTACTTACTAACTGCTTAGATCCATCTGCCATATAAATATACGAATAGGCTCCGTCTGCATCAATATAGACGACCTCCTCGACTGGCAAAAAAATCAAGCCATCAGATACTGGTACGGCAATTTTACTCACCCGATTGGCCTCCATGTTTCCTTTCAGCACTTCGAGCTTTGCTTGCATCGGCTGAGTTTCCGCGTTTTTCAATTTTCCCACAGCCTTTTCCAACTGGCCAATTTGTACGGGTTTCAATAGATAATCCACCGCAGATACCTCAAATGCACGAACAGCATATTGACTATATGCCGTCACAAAGATGATTTGAAAATCTACTTCTCGAAAAAAATCCAACAATTCGAAGCCCGAATAGTCTGGCATCTCAATGTCTAAAAACACCACATCAGGCCGATATTTGTTAATTTGCAAAACACCATCGGGAACTTGCCCACTCTCCGCCACAATCTCCACTTCGGGACAATACTCCGCTATCATGACGCTAAGCAGACGTCTCGCTCTGGCTTCGTCGTCTATTATGACTCCTTTGATTTTTTTAATCTCTGTCACCCCCTTTGTTTGATTTTGATAATCGAAATATAAATAAACAGGTGGCCTCAAAAAAACTACACCAGTATTTTGAGACCACCCTCACCTTATTCTCATGAACTTTATATTTTTCACATCTCGCTCAGTGCTTTGACTTCTACTGCGCTTAGCGCCTGATCAAAATAGGCTACATCATCGATACTACCTCCAAATGGACTCCAAAAATCAGGACGGCTAGACACACGAGAAGCACCTTTTACAATTTCTACACCTCCTTCTCCCTCATCTTCTTGGGGTACTCCTTGAGCCCCTATTGAAATGAGGCCATTCTCTGGTGTAAGTTCCACTTTAGAATGGGTGCCAACCGATACCCCATTTTCATATACGGTGAGTAGACCCATACCTGCTGTTTCATTGGCAGTATGGTCGTAGGTAATGGCTACATGCACCCATTTGTCCGATGGGATTGGCTGAGTGGTGCTGCCTTTCCCATTGGAGCTGTTGTTATTCATGAAAGCATACAAAGCGCCATTCTCATGCCCAGCGTCTCCGACTCTATTGAGACGTAGCGCATAGTTGATTTCCTGATTTGCGTTGGTTTTCGCTATTAGGTAGCGATAGGTATCAGTCGCCTCTCCATTGTCTTTGAACCAAAGCGACACAGAAAAGGACGCACTATTTGCCAATGTAGGCAACGTAATGGCATTTTCATCCAACTGGTTAAATACCGCTGCTCCATCCGTGTTGTTCTTTCTGTCTTTGCCAAAGGCAGCTCCGTAATTCGTGCCGTGGTTGCCATTGCCCGAGGCATCTTTCACATCGCCATCCAATGGCAGATAAGCGACCAAACCATTGTCATCCTCCAGAACCTCATCGATCAAATTGACGGTGACTTCGGCCATATCAGTAACCTCCCCACTCGATACAGCTACCTGCACCGTAATGATCGGATTTTTCTCATAATCAAAAAGAGTAGGGTCTAACACATGGATTTTGCCATCGCTAGCCAAAGACACTGCACCAGCTACTGTCTCATTGTCTATGGCATAACTCACCGTACTGCCATTGTCCGTCGTAGTAGTCACCGTACCGAGTAGCAAAGCGGCCTCAGGATTCTCTTCAATATCTACAGTAAACCCAGTGGTAGATACCTCTACAGAAGGCTCCTCATTAGAGTCATCATTAGGGTCAAATGCCTCGTCTCCTTCGTCACAGCTCATCAGAACTATGGCCGCACACAAAATGTAAATTGATTTAAAAGTCATTGTTTTCATGGTATAAGTTTTAAAAAAAAATTCCATGACAATGATCCTCCATCACGAGACCGATAGCTATAGCAAATTCATAAACGGTCGCATTGAGTTCATAAACGACCAAACAATCGTATCAGCCCAAAGTATCAGCCTCCGACTTCGAGAAAGTGAACACTACCCGTGTGCCTATAGCTTCGGCACCATCCATGAGATCCTCTACCTCGAGCGTAGTTTTGATAGGCGAAGTTTCGTTGATCAACTGTATCCGTCGGTCATTCTGCTCTGTAGCAAAAGAAAGGTGCTTTTTGGCTCGACGCTGCTTGATTTCGTGCGCTTTTTTTCGTCCCACACCATTGTCTTCTATGACACAATGCAGGACGGCTCCGTTTTCATGAAATCGCACCTGCAAATGCTTGTCGCCCTTTTTATGAAGCAAACCATGCTTGATCGCATTCTCCACGTATGGCTGGATAAGGAGCGGTGGGACCAGCCAGTCCTCGCTGCTGTTTTTGTCTAGTGCATTGACCAACACAAACGAGAAGTCTTGTCCGAATCTGAGTTTTTCTAGTTCCAAATAATGCGTCATCAATACCAATTCATCCTCCACTGCGATAGACTCCTTCCCCGAGGCCTCCAAGGTTTTACGCATCAAATCGGCAAATTTGCCCAAATACTCATTGGAAGAACGGATGTCTTTGAGCATGATCAAGTCCTGAATAGAATTGAGCGCATTAAACACAAAATGTGGATTCATCTGTGCCTTGATGGCCTTCACCTCCGATTGCTTGTATTGGCGCTCCAGTTCGAGCTGCTTTTTGGTCTGAACTAGCTCACGATCCATCGTCTCTTTCGCTTGCTTCAGCCGCTGCTGCTTCAGGTAAAAATACAAAGTAACAGCGATCACCACGATCAGCAACAAAACGACTGCAAGCTGAACCCGCTGCTGGCTTATTTTGAGCACCTGCAACTCTGACTGCTGAGATAATGCGTGTATTTCAGCCTCTTTTTTATCCGTTTCATATTTAGTTTCCATTTCGGTCAGCTGCCGTGATTTTTCTTCGTCAAACAGGTCTTCTGCCAATTCCGTATACGCCCTATAGTCATCTAAGGCCAACAGATAGTCTTGCTGCACGGAATCTATCTTATATTTCATTTTATAATAATGAATCTTGAATTTTTTGGTTTCTATACCTGCCAGCATTTGCTCGGCTTTGTTTAGATAATCGGCAGCAGCCTGTTTATCGTTGAGTATGGCCATGCAGTAGGCCATATTGACGTAGGTTTTGAGATATTCCTCAGAGTTTTTTCCGAGGCTCTTTTTGTGATCCAAGCTACGCGCATAAGCCCCTGCGGCCTCTTCATATTTTTTGAGGGTCAAAAAAACATTACCCATATGGTTTTCTATCACCGAAAGGGGAAAGAAATCCTTTTCCTCCCTGGCTATTTTTTCAGCTTTTCGCAAATAAAACAAGCTACTGTCCAGCTTGCCTTCGTGCTCGATTACAGAGGCCAGCCTCTGGTATCCATTCACCAATCGGCGGGTCAGTCCGTGCGTTTCATAGTAATGGTTGGTCTCTAGAATCAGTGGTTTGGCTTTCTCATAAGCATCGATCGAAAAATAGGCCACCGACAAATTGGCTTTGACTCCCGCAATGGCCTTGTCATAACCATGAGCCTCAAAAAAGACCAACGCTTCGTGATAATGCCGAAGTGCCTCTGGTATATCTCCCTTACTTTCCAATACATTGCCCAAGCCAAAATGCGCCTGAGCTACCGCAGAGTCTAGCACCTCTTGCTGCCCGATGGCGATGGCTCTTTCGAAAGACACGACCGCCGAATCAATCTCACCATTTACCGTATTAGACATTCCCAAAAAACACAGAAATCTAACCGTAAGCACGGGATAATGATGTATCTGAGCTTGTGAAATGGCTCGGTTTAAATACAACAATGAGCTGTCGTAATTTCGTGTGGCCAAGTAGTAGCCAGCATTTCCTGATAACACACAAGCCAGACTGTCGTTGGTTTCTACTTTTAGCCTTTGGAGGAGACTGTCTACCCGAGGGGGTTGGCCTTGCGCTATCGACATACACATGAGCAGGAGAAACCCGCTTACTATCTGTTTCATACCAAAAAGGAATGGTTGTTAAAAACACCAATTTACATCCTTTCGGGAAGCTATGTTGCGATTGCCACTATTTCGTTTGTTCTTTGCGCCTTGTCCATCGCATATGATCCAAGTTTCCAACGTCAGCAAGTCTTATACTCCCGAATCTGTAGCACTACAGCCCATTACTTTCAATATCGAAGCGGGCGAAGTCGTCTATATCATTGGCGAAAGCGGTTCTGGTAAAAGCACCTTGCTCAAAATCATAGCCGGACTAGAAGATGCCGATAGTGGGAATGTACGACTAGACGACCTGGAAATCACTGGCCCCGCCCACAATCTGGTACCTGGATACGACGAACTGGCCTATGTACCTCAAGATTTCAAACTTCAGCAGTTTTGGACTGTAGCCACCAATATCGCAAAGAAGATCTCTCACTACCCCTATGCAGATAAGATGGATCGCGTAGAAGAATTGCTCAAGCTCTGCAAACTAGAAGCCTACGCAGACCGATACCCCAGAGAATTATCAGGAGGGCAGCAGCAGCGCATTGCGATGGCGGCAGCGGTATCCGACGAGCCCGAGGTGGTGCTCCTCGATGAGCCTTTCAGTAATTTGGACCTGCCCATGAAAGCAGCTGTGAGAAAAGACATCATCGGCATGCTACGAAAACTAGGCATTACGGTGGTGCTCGTGAGCCACGACCCCGCCGAGGCCTTGGCCGTGGCCGACAAAATCATCATCCTACAAGAGGGCAAACTAGAACAAATAGGACGCCCTGTAGATTTGTACCAAAACCCAACCTCACACTATGCGGCCAAATTTTTAGGCCCAATCAACGAACTGACTCTCGAAAAAGAAGTGAAACTCATCAGACCAGAAGCCATAGCACTAGACCCCAAAGGCAAGTACGCAGGAAAGGTGATGGACTGCATTTTTATGGGGATGCATTACCACGTGATACTCCAGTCCGACTGGTCTCGCGACGAACTACTGATCTACTCTGACCAGCCATACGCTAGCGGCCAACTATTGAAGTTTTGTATTAGATAAAACCGCCTACCACTACGAGACCTGTGCTGATCCTCTCACATCTGAAGTGACACATCAGAATACGACCTACCTCCAAGGGTACTAATTAAGACTTGCGATCCTCTGCACATTGGGTTATACTTGTCTAAGACCAAGCCTAACCGCAGCCTTTCTATGAAAAAAAGAACATTTAAAAACTAAAACATAATGGATATATCAACCACTAGTGGTTGATATCCGGATGTTACAGGTAATCACTCTTCATGGCGCAGATAACGAAATCGCAAATAGAATCAGAACTTCAACGACTGGCTGAAATTATCGTAGCTCAATCGAACCAACTTCCAACTGTAGATGACAACCAAGACTTTGCTAGGCCGAATATTTCCTTTTCATCGGATGGAACTCTGTACTACGAAGCATATGAACGGGGCGAACAACTTTTCAGCATACCTGCTTTTGATCTAGAGCATTTGATGTTTATGACGTTTAAGGACACAACTTTCTCGATGGCAGTAGAACACGAACGTATGAATCGGAACACGAATGAGGATTTCAGACGTCAACTCTTTGCCAAGCAGGTCGAACTCATGCGAACACTGAACTCAGACTGGGCTGAACGAACTCAGAAGGAAATCGACGCAACACTTCGAACTGCTCCTTTTAACGACGAACTAACTGCTTAACAACAAACTAAAAAATACCTGTAACATGGCGTCATAGTGCATGTGCGAACTGAGGTTTTAGCCAGTCTCGTCGGAACGAACCCGTGCATCTGCCGCGGAAATTACTTCTCTACTTATAGTAAGGTAGTTCGCCGCATCGGAAGATCGGCGGAACGCAGCTCTCACCGATTCGCTAGTAGATTCGGCAGATTTTCACTACTTTGGCTGTATTATCAAACGACACGCACACGCACCATACGCAGGTGATATCTATGGTAAAAACAAGCGTATTGGTCTTTTTTTAATCCAATTTCTCTTGATAAGGAGTTCCTCTTTTTACTACGGCGACTACTCTATGGAGTAGTTTGTTTCTCACTGCATTGAGTGCACTCATTTTACTTTTCCCTTCTTCGGTTTTCCGAAGGTAATATCCTCGAAGTTCTTTGTGACATTTGATGGCATTCATCGCACACATGTGTAGATGAAATTTGAGTTGTTTGTTGGCAAAACTTGATGTGCCTGGACTGGCAAATATGCTGGTTCCACTACTGTATTCGAAAGGAGCTACACCGCAATAACAAGCCAGCTTTCGGTTGTCCAACATGCGAGTAAATCCTTCTGTATAAACGATCAGATCCACGGCCAAAACCTTGCCTACACTTTTCACCGAAGTGACCCATTCGTAGAGGGCCTTTAAGTGTTTATCTATCTGAATCAATTCGTCCATTTTGGCTTCAACTTTATCTAAAGATTTTTTTAACCCACTGATAGCTGACCTACTGATTCTTTCGATTTCACGTCCTGCTTTTGGGTCTACTTTGGTCAACTCATCTACAGCAATTTGCTGACTGTGTAAACTTTTTTGAAGCCTCATTCTGGTTTTCATTAGATCTTTGAGGCGGTTTAAGGTAGGATGTGAGAGTTTGACCAGTTTGGCATCACGTTGATGATCAAAAGCAAAATTGGCAATTCTTTCAGCGTCGATTTTGTCTGACTTACCCCTGATTAGTCCCATGCTTCTTTTGATGTGCAGGGAGGATTCCAGCCAAACTTTGCATCCTCTTTTGAGCAAATACTTGACAATGTTTCTGGTATAGATACCGGTATGTTCCATGCAGAAAAGGATGTCCTCACCACAGTCATTGCCATGTTGTTTAAGCCATCTTTTCATTTTCTGGAAGCCTTCGCTATCATTACTAAACAAGGCATTGTTGCACTTCATCGATGAGCTGTTAATCAAAGCCACATCAATACTCATTTTGCTGATGTCTATACCCACGATATGTGGGTAGAAGATTTGTTTAGGGGTGGTATTTTCCATAATTTCAATATTAAGTTCAAAACCTTGATGTTAGGGCATCTCGACGGATCGGGATCCCTGAATATCTATCTGAACATTTAACAATGGAAAGCAAGCCCTGAATCGCCCGATAAGTCTGGGTAACTTGGTTAGCGCGTAGTTCTGGCTTGCTTTCTTTTACTATTAAAAGTAAAACCTTTATTTCTTTGATTAATTATAGACAGGAAAGCTAAAGGTTATGTGGAATTGCCACAGTTTGAATTATTACCAATTATTGGTATCTTTGATGTATGAGCAAGAACACATCAATTTCACTCGGAAACTACTTTGACAGCTTTGTCAAACATAGTATCTCAGAAGGTCGCTTTAAGAACGCAAGCGAAGTTGTACGCGCTGGATTAAGACTTCTCGAAGAAGAGGAGAACAAAGTCATTTCACTCAAGAGAGCCATACAAGAAGGGATTGACAGTGGAATTGCCGAAGATTTTAACCCATCAACACATTTGAAGCAGTTGAAAGCAGCAAGATCGAATGGGTAAGTATAAACTAACCAATCTTGCTGTTCGGGATTTATCTAACATTTGGAACTACACCTTTGACAACTGGTCTGAAGAGCAGGCAGACACCTATCATGAACAACTTATTAGCGCCTTTGAATCAATTGCAGTGAACCAACAACTAGGACGAAATTACGAAGGGATACGGAGTGATTTATTTGGATTTAAGGTGAGCCGACATATCATATTCTATCGCTTAATTTCGGACGAACAAGTTGAAATTACCAGAATACTACATGATCGAATGGACTTGAAGAATCGACTAAAATAAATCCACATAACATGGCGTCATAGTGCATGTGCGAACTGAGGTTTTAGCCAGTCTCGTCGGAACGAACCCGTGCATCTGCCGCGGAAATTACTTCTCTACTTATAGTAAGGTAGTTCGCCGCATCGGAAGATCGGCGGAACGCAGCTCTCACCGATTCGCTAGTAGATTCGGCAGATTTTCACTACTTTGGCTGTATTATCAAACGACACGCACACGCACCATACGCAGGTGTTGTGTGTAATGATGCCGTATGAGTAGAGATTCTATTGATTTTAAATATATACGGAACAGAGTTCGAGAATACCCGAAGGACGAAATGCTGGGTTTTTGCCTTAATCTACTCGAACAGAAGAAAAATGATATTTTCCCGGTTTGGTTTGTTTTTGCCTTAATGAAGTGGACCATCATATATGGTGGTGAAAAGTACCCAAACAAGAAACTTACTCCCGAGAAATTTTCACGGCTTTTTAACAAAGTGCAAGACTTTAATACAGAGCATATATCTGGTTTTCTGAAAAGTAAACAAGTACATAAAGCATTTCAAATACTCTACAATCAGCAATTTTACCTACAGAAAACTGTCCACAAGGAAATCTTTGCGACTCAATTGAAGCTTTTTATCAGCATCAAAGGGAAGTATGACATTGACAATTCATTTAAGCAAAAGACAGGGCTTTCTATTTACGACTTTCTCTTCATTGAACAGATAATATTCTTTTATATCAATATCGAAGAACTAGGAGATAAGCAATTATACTTTGATGGAAAATTCGAGGATCACTTTTTGCAATTAGTTGCTGAAATTACTACTGTAGATAAGGTCAAGAGTTTTCTCAACTTATTAACCTTAAACCCATTAAACGCTGAAAAAAGTGTTTCAGGTTTTAAGCACAAAATACGAAATGAAGATTTGCAAACTATGGAGATGTCATTTTTTACGATGTTTCCATTCATGTTGTATCAAGGAGAGATTCGACTTGTAGATAAATCTGTATTCTACCATACAATCAATTACTACATTTATGACTTTTTAAAAGCTAATGACGAAAAGTTCACAACGGAATTTGGTGATCGACTCGAAAGATATGTTGAGCTTGGATTAAGAGAAATGCAGGTCTCATTTAAAACAGAATCCGAAATCAAGAAAATTCTCCAACCCAAATCTAAACTTGTTGACTTTTATGTCGAAGAAGAGAATGTTTTAATCGAATGTAAGGCAACAGAGCTTCAAGCCTATCCATTTGTCAACCCTACGGATGAACTCTTGTATAACTCTTTAAAATCATCAGTCCTAAAGGCCTATTTTAAACAGATTTTATCTGTAGCTAATCAATTACTTGACTCGAAAGAAAAATGGGGAATAATTATAACATACAAAGAGCTATTTTGGAGTCACTTTAAGGAACTGCATAAATTAAGCAAAGAGAACTACAGTGAAAAAGGAGAAGACTCATCTGTTCCCCCTGAGAATGTATTTATTATCGATTTACATACATGGGACAGAATAGTCGAAATTGTCAAGAATGGAATGGCGACTCTTTCTGATATTCTTGAATCCGCAAAAGAAGACAACTCGGATCCTAATTCATCAAAAATGCTATTTAAAATGCATTTGGATCAATACAAACTTGAAAAACTTAACTTGAGTTTTTTGAGGAAAGAGGTTGATGCATTTGATATCAAGAACACTACACACAACAAGTGATATAGCACATGCCTCTTCTGAGCTACTTGAAACTAAGATGTAAAGGCGTACTTTAGTAGATATTAAATGAGTCCGAAGGCACATGCCATATCTGGCCGTAGCATCGGTTTTTATTTCGGATAATTTCTAAAATTCAATTGCTAAACTGTATCCAAGTGAATACATTTACGTATGTATTCTATAGAAAAGACGGATGAATTCGATAAGTAGCTGAGGAAGCTCAAAGACAAACGAGCAAAAGCCAAAATACTTTTCAGAATTCAACGCATCGAAGAACATGGAAACTTCGGCGACTGTGAACCTGTCGGTCAAGGCATTAGCGAATTACGAATTCACTATGCGAAGGGCTATCGAGTATATCTAAAAGATGTGAACGGTAGAATTGTGTTTCTTTTGAACAGAGGAGATAAATCATCCCAACATAAGGACATTGATAAAGCGAAACAACTCTGGTTGGATTACAAAAACGAAATTGAATAATCATGGCGACTAAAAGAACAACAAAATTCGATATTGCAGAATACTTGGAAAATGACGAGATGATGGCTGAATACCTTAATTCTGTTTTAGAAGATGGAGATTCAGCAGATATATTAACCGCCATTGGACACATAGCGAAGGCCCAAGGTATGACTAAAATAGCAGCCGAAACGGGATTAAGCAGACCAAGTCTCTATAAAGCGCTATCAAAAGGTGCTAAACCACAATTTGATACAGTTTTAAAAGTTTTAAGGGCTGTTGGTAGTAACCTTCATGTAGAAACTGCTTAAAAAACGACTCACAACCTCACACTATGCGGCCAAATTTTTAGGCCCAATCAACGAACTGACTCTCGAAAAAGAAGTGAAACTCATCAGGCCAGAAGCCATAGCACTAGACCCCAAAGCAAGTACGAAGGAAAGGTGATGGACTGCATTTTTATGGGGATGCATTACCACGTGATACTCCAGTCCGACTGGTCTCGCGACGAACTACTGATCTACTCTGACCAGCCATACGCTAGCGGCCAACTATTGAAGTTTTGTATTAGATAAAACCGCCTACCACTACGAGACCTGTGCTGATCCTCTCACATCTGAGGTGACACATCAGAATACGACCTACCTCCAAGGGTACTAATTAAGACTTGCGATCCTCTGCACATTGGGTTATACTTGTCTAAGACCAAGCCTAACCGCAGCCTTTCTATGAAAAAAAAACATTTAAAAACTAAAACATAAGGAATATATCAACCACTAGTGTGTGATATCCAGATGTTATCTCTCATTTCTCACATTCAGCACATATCTCATCAAGATATTGAAGAGCTTTTTCTGCATGTACCGGTGGTACTTTATATGTCACGTAACGAGAATTTCTAGACATATCATCAAGCCACTTATATTTAACAGCTATTGGAAGACTAAGATTATCTGATACTAGTTTTTCTCTTGCTTGATGTCTCCCTGCCATTCGATAGGCCTGTTTAACGTCATTGATGGTTTTACAATGAATATTGCCAATCTTCTTAGGAAGAATTTTATCCTCAACGAAATGGATAGCAGAATAAAAAGCAGTTGTTACGACCCAATCATAGTACTTTTTACCTTCTAATAAAGACTTAGATAACTCCTTATTTCTTTCCCCGTGAGCCTTTTTCTTCATTTGGCCTTCAAAACTTCTTCATATCCAAAACCATCTTCTTTGAGTAGCTTTGGGTCAAGGTGTTCAGTTGAAACCAAACTAATATCCAACGAGGATGGCGCAAATAGTTTAGTAAAGATTCCCTTATTTTCTAGAATCTTCTCATATGCTGTTTCAACAAACTTATCGTCTAAAAGAAACTCATCACTTATTGATAAAACAACTTTTGGACAATTCGGGTACATATTGATGTACAGTGAATCTGCCTTATAACCTTGTTTTACTAAATGGGTAATTAAATTTTGAGATAGAATATATACTTGATTGGCTTTCTGAATAAACTTTTCAACTTTGCCTTTAACTATTGCTTCGACAAAATCTTTTTTACCGGAATTTTTTCCATCTGAAAAGCCTTGATTATAGGCATCGGCCACAACATTAACGTGATAGTATTCTTCCGAACTCTCTGTTTTAACCTGATCTTTGTACTTGTTAATGTATTTGCTGAATAGTTCAGTTCCTGACTTAACAGTTGTAGTACTCATAGTATTTTTGTAAAAGTGGTTGAATATTTCGAAAACGAACGCAAAGGTAATATGTTTAGCGAAAAGAACATCACTGGCAATATAATAAAAGAAATGGATTAGAACGAGAGATAACAAGCGATATGGACGAATGGCCAAACTGCCTACTTGATACTTTACTGCAAATCGCCCGTGAATCTGCCCATTCTGCCAACTTTTGTGCTTCTAGTTGCTTTTTCTGTTCTGGAGTTAAACTTGCAGAACGCAGTGCATTGTGGATGCTGTTGCGGGTGTTGGGCAGTTTTACTACTTTAGAGGTGTTTACAAAGGATGTGGCCACTCGCCATATCTGATCGTTATCTCTCATGCGCATGAAATTCACTAAATTTCTTTTCATAGTTTCGTTTGTCATCGGTTGTGACTCAACTGATGAACCTACCCCCTCTAAAGAACCCTTTTCAGTTCTCATCAACGGTGAACTATTTACCCCAGATCGAAGTGGTTCCGCTTCATACTACAATGGAAGGTTAGGATTTGGAGCAATAGATACAATCGACAGAGTTGGTAATGACGAAAAATTCCAGATTTTCTTCACCATACTTAACCCTGAACTTGGAATCAACTCAATTGATAATTTTAACAACACAAGCAGTATTCAATTGTACAGATGGATTGGAAGGCAGGGAGTTGGCCCAATTGCTACTAGTGGAGAATTTCAATTAACAGAGTTTGATACAATTAATGGTTTTTTTTCGGGATCATTCAATTGCATCTTTGACTATCCTGATCATGATATTTACTACGAGTTAACTGACGGACAATTCAATGATTTTACCTTGTCAGAATTATTCTGCGAACCAGAACTTTCCTTTGAAGAGCCTGACTCAATATCACTATTTAATAACTGGGGTCTAATCGGTTTCAAAAACTCAGACGGCTCGTATTCGTATCCGCCATGTGGAACGGAATCACGCATTAAAATAACTCAGGATTTAACAGAGAATTCCATTGCTTATTTTCAAGGAAAAGGACCAATCAATTCATTTAGTTTTAAACACCAAATCCTTGAAAACAATACATTTATTACAGACGGCATTGCAACTACGAGAGTAGGTGGGTCCGAATGGCAATTAGACTATGAAGGTGACTTTATAAGTTTTCTATCAAATGACATAATAAAGATCAACCTTGATGGCGATCGACTAATATTAACAAATAAAGCATCGGACTCTCAACTTGTATTGTAGAACAATTCAGGAGTGAAAAAACGAGAGATAACAAGCTGTGATGAAATCATGCGTGGACATTGCACGAGGAATATTCTCTGCTTTCTGGAAGCCCCGCCATATCTCAGGTTAGCACTATGAGATCAAAAATGGATAGGCTACGCGCCCCGCTGAATCCCAGATTCAGCTATATTGCATCTGAAACTTAACAAACGCACGACTGATGTACAGTAAAGTAGCATAAATTTAACTTTTAACCTGTAGCCATATTTCAGGACGTGACACGTGTATTAAATCCCTAAGTTTTGTAAGGTGGGATCTAATTCTCAACTATTAAACTAGCTAGTTCATGCAATTGAACATTGTGAATAGAACTCTTCCTCTAGTCTTTGGGTTTAAAAGGTGATAACAAGCTGTATAGGTTATGCCCATCCTGCAAAGACAATATTCTTTTCGCAAGTCAAGAGGAAATACTCATCGAGGATATTCAAATTGCTCGATCAACAAAAATTCCATTCCATAGAAATTATGGTAGTACGCAGAAGTACAGATATTTTGGATATCAATAAAATAATGAAAAGGAAAATAATGAAAAAATTAAAAGAGCAAACTGACGCTAAAATTGCAACGGGACGACAAGCAAATCCTGATTTTATGAAAGGCGTTGATGATATCATTAATCAAGCAAAAGCTTTCGAACAAGGCAGTGACGCTATTAAAATCGGCCATAAAGCTCCTCTTTTTGAGCTGCCTGACCCTGAAGGAAAAATGGTGTCGTTAGGTGCTTTACTAAACAAAGGCCCACTTGTTGTTACTTTTTATCGTGGCAGTTGGTGTCCGTACTGCAACTTACAGCTTAATGCCTTGCAAGCTCGACTAGGTGATATTCATGCCCTAGGGGCTACATTGGTTGCCATCAGTCCACAAGTACCTGACGGATCGATGACAAAAAATGAAATTAGCGAAATGGATTTCATTGTATTGTCTGACCAAAACGCCAAAGTGGCTACACAATATGGCGTAGCGTGGGAAGTACCTGATTTTTTGGTACAACACATGCGTGTAGATCGCAAGCTTGATTTAGAAAAGATCAATAATGGCAACGGCCGTGTATTACCAATTCCAGCCACGTTTGTATTAGATCGTGACGGGGTAGTTGCATGGAGCTACGTCAACGTTGATTATAGAACACGTTCGGAGCCTGATGATATTATTGAGGCCTTACAAAACCTACCATAGGCCTCTGTCGATTAATGAAAATGGGATTCGACCTCCTCCTTCTACTACAACGTCACTTTACTCCTGATTTTGGGAGGAATGTTGAATACCGCGCCTAGCTGAAATTGCTCCTGCGATTCGATCGTACTTCGCTGATCATAGAATAACCCTGAATGATCGGTAACGAATAGCTGGCCATCAGGATGAAGCGAGACGCCAAAGTCTGTAACTTACAAGTATCTAAAAGCGCATTTCCTCCCATATCGACTTGTTTGAATCCCTATATCTTAAAAACTACCTAGCGATAAGCCTATCATGAACAATCAAATACTGAAATTCAATTATTTTAGCACCAAATTCACTTAGTGAAAACTGAGTAAACCCTGAAGCAAAAAGGTAATAAAAACTCGTCGAGTGATTATATTGCCGTGCGCTTCTACTTTACCTACTTGAAAACTTGCTAATCAATGACTACCAGCAACAGAAGCCTACTTCTATTCACCTTACTTTTCATACCCTTTTCCTTCTGCTTTGGACAAGCCCCAACGATCACCAGCTTTAGTCCAACCTCAGGGCCTGTCGGCACGGCGGTCACAATCACAGGTACCAACTTTAGTACTACAGCTTCTGACAACATTGTCTATTTTGGAGCCGTACGAGCAGTCGCTTCTGCGGTCTCCTCTACCACGCTCACCGTACATGTACCTGACTACGCCTGCTCGGTCAACCCAGTGAGGGTAACTAACCTAGCCACCAATTTAAGCGCAGATTCGTGGACATCATCTACGCCCAGATTTCGAGTGACATACAGTGGTGGTACCATCAGTGCTTCATCCTTTGATCTGACCGAATTTACTAGCATTTCAGCCTATGCCTTTGATGTTGCCGATTTCAACAATGACGGAGCCTTGGATATCGTAGTGGGCAGCAACTCTGGTAATGAGTTCTTAATCTATTACAATGATTTGGCAGGTGGATTTCAAACACCCACTACATTCACCGGGCCTAATGGCATCTTCGACATCGTAGCAGTGGATGTAAACAACGACGGCCATATAGATTTGGGCATATCGTATTCCTCTAGCCTGTCCATCCAGATCAACGACGGGGTTGGTGGATTCAATGACGGCAGCACCTTTACACTCTCTGCTGGTGGCGCCATCCGCTGTTTCACTTTTGGCGACATTAACGAAGATGGCAATTGGGATATCATCAGCGGCATGACCAGCCGAGATGCAGTATGGGCAGCAGGAGACGGATCGGGCGGATTTACATACAATCAAGTAAGTACCCGAACGACCGAGAGCGTAATGGGTATAGACATAGCGGACATGGATAAAGATGGCCATGCCGACATCATCGGAGCAAATTTTACGAGTAGTGCGGCTGAATCCAACCTAAACAACGGAGCGGGCAACTTCACTAGAACCGCCCTAGATGTTGGGTTTCAACCCTCCGCTGTAGCCATTGGCGACTTCAACAATGATGGTAATTTTGACATAGCAGCCTCTCCGCCAAATACGACAAACAACATCGGTATTATTTTAGGAAATGGAGATGGTACCTATCAAACCTATAGCACACGAGCGGTAGGTTTCGAACCAAATGGGATCATAGCTGGCGATTTGAATGGGGATGGCAACGATGACCTGATCGCCATCCAAAGAACTGCCAACCCACAAATACTCATGGGATCTGGCAGCAATACTTTTACTCAAATAAACATTGCAGGAGGCGAAGGCGTTGGACAGTCTTCGAAACCAAAAATTGCAGACTTCAATGGAGATGGTAAGCCTGATTTTGTCACTTCTATTTACTTAGCAACGAAGCTCCAAATCTTCATTCAAAAGGCCATAAAGCCTATAGTGCAAGCTTCAGCCCTTACTTTTTCCAATATTGGCTCTAGCCAAATGGATGTGAACTGGGCCAACGGCAATGGCACCAAAAGAATAGTAGTAGCCAGTACCTCTGCGATCTCCTGGACGCCTACCGACGGCACCAGCTATCCTGCCAATAGTACTTTTGGTACAGGAGCCAACCTAGGCAGCAATACCTTTGTCGTCTACAACGGTGCCGCTAATGGCTTTACAGTAGATGGACTTACACAAGCTACAAACTACCATTTTCGGGTATTTGAATATGAGGGAGGGATCAGCTCCGAACTCTACTACACACCCACAGCCACAGGCAACCCAAGAAGCCAAAAGAGCTATTCCCCATTCATCACCACATGGTCTACCACAGACGGCAGCATAACCATCCCAACGATCAACACCGAAACGTATAACTACGATATCTACTGGGAAAACGAAGGTGATCCGAGCGACTTTGGATCACTCTCCAACCAAACAGGAAATGCAGTAATAAGTGGGCTCGTCAGCGGCGATACCTACCAGGCTCGAAATCTCAGGAGATTTTCCAAGAATCCATTTCGACAACGCAACGGGCAGTGACGAAATTCTCACCGTACAGCAATGGGGAGATATTGCTTGGACTTCTTTTTCTCATGCATTTTACGGATGCTCAGAACTCACAGTTCCCGCTACTGATGCACCAGATCTCACTGGAGTGACTTCGCTCTACCGCATGTTTTACAACGCAAGCAAGTTGGATAATCCTATGAATCACTGGGTGGTAAATACCATTGAAAACTTTGGGGGTATGTTCTCTGGAGCCACGCTATTCGACCAACCGCTAGACAACTGGGTAGTGACTGCAGCTGAAGACATGAGCTATATGTTTTACAATGCCGATGCCTTCGACCAAAACCTAAACACTTGGACTCCCTCCAACGTGACAGACATGAGTTACATGTTTTACAGTGCCAATGATTTCAACGGGTCAGTCGACAGTTGGGCGGTGACCAAAGTTGAGGATATGAGCCGTATGTTTTCCTTGGCAACTAGTTTTAATCAGTCACTTGCAGGGTGGGGCAGCAGTACTGGAGCAGTTACCAATATGTCTGGCATGTTTGGTAGCGCATTCGCATTCAACCAAGACTTAGGAGATTGGGATGTAAGTCAGGTCACCAATATGTCCAATATGTTCGACGCTGCCACCAGTTTCAACAATGACGGACAGCCCCTAGACTGGGATACCCAAACTGGTAATTTGCAAAACATGAATTTGATGTTTCGAGGCGCCGCTATATTCAATCAAGATTTGAGTGCTTGGGACGTATCTAAAGTCCTTTACATGGGAAACACCTTTCAAAACGCCACGGCTTTCAATCAGAGTTTAGCCAATTGGGACATCAGACTGGTCACTTCTATGAACGACATGTTCAGGCTATCTGGTCTTTCGCAGGCCAACTATGACGCTACACTCATCGGCTGGCTAGATGACAATGGGGGCCTGGAGACCATCCCTTCGGATGTTTCGTTGGGAGCCATTGGCCTTACCTATTGTGAAGCCGCCGCCGCTCATGCGGAATTGCAAAACGCCAGTACTCACAACTGGAGCATTACTGATTCTGGGCAAGATTGCCCTTTTGTCACCACATGGAAACCTACCGATACCAGCATCACTATTCCCACGACTGGATCTGGCTACAACTACGATGTCTATTGGGAAAACACAGCCAATACCACAGAAAATGGCACACAGACTGCTCGAACTACAAATACCACGATAAGTGGCTTGACTGCAGGACAAACCTACCGAGTAAAAATCAATGGAACTTTCCCTCAAATTTACTTTAATAATCAAACCGGCAGCGATGAATTACTCACCATTGAGCAATGGGGAGACATCTCCTGGGCATCCATGCACAATGCTTTCAATGGCTGTACCAATCTATCGGGTACTACCTCAGACAGTCCAGACCTGAGCAGCGTCACCAGCTTGTTGGCTATGTTTAGAGGAGCCTCACTTTTCAATCAGGACATCAGTGGATGGGATGTCAGTCAAGTCGAAGCCATGAACTCCATGTTCTACGAAGCTACCACCTTCAACAATGGCGGGCAGCCACTCGACTGGGCCAATACCGACAATTTGAAATCCATTGGTTACATGTTTTATGGTGCCACTGCATTTGACCAAGACATCAGCAGCTGGGATGTATCGAATGTCACGAGCATGGGCGGTATGTTTCAGAACGCTAGCAACTACAACAATGGAGGGCAACCGTTGGACTGGGATGCACAAACGGCAGCTATCATCGGCACAGGCTATGTCAATATGTTTAATGGGGCTAGTAAGTTCAACCAAGACGTGAGCGGATGGAACGTGAGTGGAGCCACTAATCTCTCCACCATGTTTTATAATGCTACAGCCTTCAACAATGGAGGTCAACCGCTAGACTGGGATACACAAACGGCCAGTATCACCAACATGAGTTGGACTTTTAGTGGAGCCTCTTCATTCAACCAAGACATCAGCGGATGGGATGTCAGTGCAGTCACCACCATGAACCAAATGTTCACAGCCGCCACCGCTTTTGATCAAAACCTAGGGAATTGGAACATCGAATTAGTGTCTAACATGAATCATATGCTTAGCAACTCTGGCCTATCTACAGCCAACTATGATGCGACATTGATCGGCTGGCTAGACGATAATGGCGGCACCGAAACAATCCCGACTTTCATCACTCTAGGGGCAACAGGACTAACCTACTGTGAGGCCGCTACCACGAAAACAATCCTACAAAACACCCCATATAACTGGACAATAAACGATGGCGGGCCTAACTGTGCCGAGCCCTCTACACAAGCCAGCAGCCTAAGTTTAAGCAATATTACGCTCAACACCATGACGCTAAACTGGATCAATGGCGATGGTACCCTCAGGCTAGTAGTGGTAAAAGAAGGCAGCCTGCCAACTAGCCCGTCTGATGGAACCGCCTATACGGCCAATACCACTTTTGGATCGGGAGACGACATCAATTCAGAAAGCTATGTAGTCTACAACGGCACAGGCAATAGCGTCACTGTAACTGGCCTCACTCCTGGCAGCACCTATTACTACCAAGTTTTTGAATACAATGGCTCAGGCAATGCCTCTATTTACAATGCCAATACCGACACCGAAAACCCCATCAGCCATTCTACCAACATCAATAATGGCAATGCTCCTGGTACAGCAGGTATACATTTTGATGGCGTAGATGATTATATCAATGTCGGGAACGTACCTCAACTGAAATTTGCAGGCACAAACAATTACACTATTTCCACTTGGGTGAAAATAGAGGCGCATACCGATCCACTCATCATTGGTTCTTCTTTCCAGTCTGGTAGCAATTCATCTTGGGAGTTGATAATAAATGCCTCCAACAAGTTGATTGCTTACAGGCATCACACGCCCTATTCGATGATTTCCAATGCCTCAATAAATGTAGGAGAATGGACGCACGTGGCCATGACCTACGATGGTACTAACCTATCCATTTTCATCAATGGCGTACTCGACAAATCCGCAGTCTTTGCCAATAGTCAAGTAACTGGCCCAGATGTGCTCTTTGGCGCTAGGTATGACAACACGGGACAGCCCGAACTCTTTTTCAAAGGCCAAATGGACGAAATGCAAATCTGGAATGTTGCCCGATCAGCAGCAGAGATACAAGCCGACAGGTACACCACATTTCCTAAACACCCCAACTTGATCGGTTATTGGAATTTTGATGACGATCGGACTGCAAGCAACCCTACAGTCGCAACAGACCTATCCAATGGATACGATGGAACATTGATAAACTCGCCCAAATGGACGCAGCGAGTCATCAACACCAATGATGATGGTACTGGAAGTCTTCGAGAAGCCATCACCCTCGCCAATGCAGACACAGACCAAGACTTCATAGACTTCAGTATCCCTGGCACTGCACCACACACCATACAGCCAGTCACTGATTTGCCTACGATCACCAACCCTATCGTGCTAGATGCTTCTACCCAGCCTGGCTCAGACAATTTCAATATCATCCTAGATGGGCAGGGCACACTCACCAATGGGTTTAGAATCAATGGAAATACTTCAGAGGTTTACGGATTTTATATTTCAGATTTCACCACTGGTATCTTTATGGGTAATCCAGGTGGGTCATTCATCATTGGTGCTCCAGCTAAGGGTAACACCATCGTAAACAACAGTGACAAAGGCATATTCGGGCTTGCCGCTGCAACATGTACGATTCAGTCCAACTACATCGGTACTGACGAAAGTGGAAGCGTTGGAATTGGTAATGGGGTTGGACTTGATTTTAGTACTGGAGCCAATGGACAAACTATAGGAGGAGATAACCCTTCCGAAAGAAATATCATTTCTGGCAACAATACAGCCATAGCAACAAATGCTAGTAGCAATTACCAAATCAAAGGCAATTACATAGGCACCAACCCTGCAGGCTCGACGGCCATCCCCAACGTCACAGGTATAGCCTTAGGATTAGGCTCCGGACATCTCATCCAAAACAATGTAATCTCTGGTAATTCTGGAACCGCCATTTCACTCAACCAAACTAGTAGTAATACCATACAGGGTAATTATATTGGTGTAGCAGCAGATGGCACCACGGCACTTGGCAATCAAACGGGAATTGGTTCTGTAACAACAGGAAACGTAGACAACAACATCATAGGCGGTACAGATTCAGGAGAGCCAAACATTATTGCTTATAACACCAATATGGCAGCCTTCTTTCATGGAGCTAATATGCAGGGCAACCAACTCATAGGCAACTCTACCTATTGCAATGGCAGTGGTTTATCTCTCATTGGAATAGGCAACAACAACATCCTCCCTCCTACCATCAGCACTGTAACAAGCAGTCTAGTCACAGGTACAGGTAGAGATGGCGACGAGATCCACCTCTACAGAGACAATGACTGTACTCCAGCACAAGGCAAAGAATACCTCGGCACTACTACAGTAGCCGCAGGTACTTGGAGCCTCGTACCTGCTTCTACCCTAGACCCTACTACAGATAAAATCACAGCCACAGCCACTACTGCTGCAGACGGCACGTCGGAGTTTGCCACATACCTCATCGACCAGTACACCGTCAGCAATACGCTTGACGCAGGTGCAGGCTCCTTACGATGGGCCATAAATAATGCTAACGCCAGCACGAACGAAACTATTACTTTCAATCTCGCTGGTAGTGGCCCATGGGTGATTTCTCTTGCCACAGAACTCCCCACACTCAGTACCACTACCATCATCGATGCCTCTACCCAGCCTGGCTGGTCATCTTCTAATCTGGTGCAGATAGATGGCGCCTCCATCAAGGACGAAACTGGTATGAATATAAACGCAAACGATTGCGAAATCTATGGGTTTGAAATTACAGGATTCAGCGAAAGTGGAGGAGAAGCTATCGCGACAACCAATATAGTAGTAGGCGGCCAGATCGGTGATGGCACTCGCGGCAATGTAATCGGCGACAACCATACCGGAATTGACTTGAGAGGAAGTAATGTGATGGTACAAGGCAACAAAATAGGTACAAACAACGACGGCAATACAGCCAATCCCAATCAAATAGGTATACTGATGAGTGATGGAGGAAGTGGAAATACCATAGGCGGTAGCAATACAGGCGAAGGCAACCTCATCTCTGCCAACACATCATCAGGCATCACCCTTCGAAACACCACCAACCACGAAATAAAAGGTAATCGAATTGGTGTTGGTTTGGACGACGGCCCGCTGAGCAACCTTGTAGGCATATCGCTGTCCACCTTTGGTGGTGTGACCGAAGATGTCATCATCGGAGGAGTAGCCCCAGGCGAGGCCAACATCATCGCCCACAACCAGAGAGTCAATAGCATCGCCGTAGCTGGTGGCATCTACATCGAGTCTCCCACGATAGCCTCAGGGCAACCTATAGTGACTGGCACCACCATACGTGGCAATGTGATGTATTGCAACGCCCCCGATGGAATCGTGTTTACCAACGACGCCAACAACGGCATCGAGGCTCCTATTCTTACGGGATTTACTACTACCGAGATCACGGGAACCTGTAGCACCTGTAGCACAGGCGACCTAATCGATATTTATCGAGACAATAGCACTTGCGAACCTGCACAAGGCAGCGAGTACTTGGGAACGGTAGTCTACGCTTCCGACCCTTGGACCTTTGCGACGAGTGGCCTGTCCTTGTCAGACAAAATCACAGCTACAGCTACGGACGCAGCGGGCAACACTTCTCGGTTTTTTGAAGGAGAACCTGCTTTAGAAGTCTATGAAGGCATCGACAACACAGGCACTTTGCTGGCTGCTCCATACACGATCGCCCTAGACCCTACACCAGTGGGTACTGCTCAGACCGTGTCACTGACGATCTACAACAATAGCCAGTTTAATGTTTTACACATCAGTTCCGTCAATCTGAGTAGCAGTCTTCATTTCTCCCTTATAGACGTGATACCTGGTCAAATAGAGCGTTTGTCTCAAGCGACCTTCAAAGTGCAGTTTGAAGGTACCGCTGGCGAGCATACCGGACTATTAACCATAGTCACAGACGACCCTGTGAACAATAGCATCCTTGTCACCATCGAAGCAGAAGGCGAAGAAGAGGAAATAGAAGAAGAGGAGGAAGAAGAAACTCCAGTCAACCCGCCGCCAGCAGCGGTAACCGAACTGGTCATCATCAATGGAGAGGACAATAACGGCACAACGCTACAAATCGACGACATAATCAACCTAGGGCAAACCGTACAAAATGAGGATCTGGAAAAGGTTTTCGTGATTGACAACATTGGAAGCACTGACCTTGTGATAAACACGATCACAGTAGACAATGCCATTTTCGAAGTACTAGATTTTACGAAGACCGTACCTGTAGGTAGCTATATTACATTCACCGTTCGGCTACTTGCCCAGACCGTGGGGAATCATTCCACCCAAGTGGACATATCTACTGAGCAAAATAATTTCACCTTCACGCTCACCGGTGAGGTCACCGCTCGAAACCAAGACATTCATGTCTACAACGTAGTCACGCCCAATGGCGACGGTATTCATGATTTTCTAAAAATAGACCGCATTACCGAATACCCCGACAATCAAGTATCGATCGTCGACCGATGGGGGCGAACAGTCTTTAGCGAAAACCATTATGATAACGACAAAGTCGTATTCGACGGGCACCGCAATGGCAATGGCAATGGCGAGCTGCTACCTGCAGGCACCTACTATTATGTGATTCTCACTGGATCTGACAAAAAAACAGGTTTCATCCAACTTTCGACCGACAACTAAGCCATCATGAAAAAATCAATAATAGCTCTTCTTTTATTTGTTGGCTTTGGAGCCAATGCCCAACTCGACCCGATTTATAACCAATATTTGATGAATCAATCCGCCATTAATCCGGCCTACATTGGTATGTATCATATGGGTATGGCCTCTGCACTCAGTCGAGGGCAATGGATCGGTATAGATGGCGCACCTTTCACTAATCTGGTGAACGCCTCCAGCACCATCACCGAGCATAGTGCCGTCGGCTTTTCGTTTGTCAACGAAACCTTCGGAATCAATAGCACCAACGATCTCAAGCTGTCCTATGCTTACCGGATCGATATGTATGGCAAAATACTTTCATTTGGACTTACGGGTGGTTGGTCGTTTTACAAGCAAGATTTCAACAAACTGGACACTGAAACCACCGACCCGTCGGTGGGCACTGGGACCTACACCTATGGCGCACCCAGCTTTGGGTTTGGAGTCATGTACCGTGCCGAAAATTACTACTTAGGTATTGCTGCTCCACGACTGCAAGACACCGAAATCAGCCAAGCAGGCTCCGAAGTGACCAGTTACAAACAGTCTTTTAATCTATCGGCTGGTTTTTTAATTACGCCCGTGTCCTTCTTCAAGATCAAACCTTCTACACTCATTCGCTATCAAAATGACGAATGGGCGATCGATCTCAATGGACAGGTATTGGTTCACGAAAAAATATGGCTCGGCCTCATGACCCGCAACTTCTCTTCGGCTGGGGTCAACTTTATTTATCAAGAAAGCGGGATTTATCACTTTGGCTATGCCTTTGAATTTCCTTTTGGTGACATCGGCAGAGGACACTACGGCACTCATGAGTTGTTTCTCTCCATCGATCTCAAGATCAAAAAGGATCACAAACTAGATGAACGCTTTTTTTAGCCAAAAAAAACGTGAAAGTACTGAAGACATGACTATAGCAACAACCCAAACTCGAAACTAAGAAAACACTAGCTCGCTATTTAGGTTAAACGCACTCCATTATGCCGCTAGACATTCTCTTTGGTTTCGCCTCTAATCTTGAAAATGAAGAAGGGCCGTTTTTAAGTGCTCTACATGAGTTAGACATATTTTTAAAAAAACCTATTTTTTTAGTTTTCATTTGATGATGCCCCCTTCGCAATCCATCCGGAAAATTTTATTACCTAATCGGCTCTTTCTTAAAGAAAGTGCAGCAAAGACAAATTTAAATATGAAAATAATCATATTATTTTATGGTTCATTATACAAGAACTAAAACAAACTCATACAGTGGCTAAGCTTTAGTTTAAAATAGCAAAAAAACATTGAGTGATTATGTTTCTGCCTCAGAAACTCAAACAGCTAAAAACCGCCTAAATAAATCAAAAAGCCCGATTTTATATAAAAAAATGAAGTGACTACTGGAAAAACTACGTAATTTTATCGCTACAACAATTATCAGCCCCAAAAGGGCTAATCAATATCTTAAACTTTATAAAGAATTATGAAAAGCAAATTATTATTAACCCTTGTCCTAGTCACTAGTGTACTGGCTTGGTCATGTGAAGACACTGTCCTCACATCAGACCTAGACAATCTAACACAGAGATTAGATTCGCTAGAGCTTTCGAATACCGAAGTTTTGGACTCTCTCAACAACGTCAACGAAGCACTTCTAGACTCTTTGGCGAACATTATTAACAATTCAGACTCTCTGGGAGAAGTTTCTCAGCATTTATTGGACTCCCTCAAAGCGCTAGACGGCTATGCGGGTCCACTCTTTTTGACTCTATCTGGGAGTGAAAACATTGATGAAGGTGAAGACTTGGCCTATGATGAAAGTGTTGCGTTTTCATTACAATCATATGGCGGTGCTCTAAGTACTTCCATCAGTAGACATGAGGAATCAGAGTCTCCAGAATCTCCAATAGAAACTTTTTATGAGATTGTTATATCTCTAAGAAGAGGTAACATAAATGGTAATGAAAATGGATGGTTATATGTGCTCATCGATGAAGATAGCAATATCGTTGAATTAGAAACTGGTGGTAGAATACAAGTAAGTTCGGAAACGCTTGGCTCCTCTTTTGAGGTTGACTTCTACTCAGACTCCTACCTAGATGAAACTACTGGAGAATTGGATGGAAATATCACCATCAACAGTTTCAGTATAGACCTCGAAACACTAGAACTAGACATTGACTTTAGTTTTACCTCTGATCCTGATAGTGAAAGTTTAGACACATTTACAGGAAGATATTTTTTCCATGACACCCTCGAATGGGGAAACCAAGACTCTTAATTATCAATTCAATAATATTATCAAAAAATTATGAAAAACAAAATATTAGTAACCCTTGTCCTAGTCACTAGTGCATTGGTTTGGTCATGTGAAGACACCGCACTCACCTCAGACCTAGACAAGCTAGCCCAAAGATTAGATTCTTTAGAACTTTCGAGTACTGAAGCTTTGGACTCCCTCAGCAACGTGAATGGAAAACTCCTAGACTCACTAGCAGGCATTGCTCACGGTGTAGACTCTCTAGGAGAAGTTTCTCAGCATATACTAGACTCTATCAAAGCCCTAGATGGCTATGCGGGTCCACTCTTTTTGACTCTATCTGGGAGTGAAAACATCGATGAAGATGAAGACGTGACCTATGATGTAAGTAGAGCGTTTTCATTACAAACAGATGCTGGTGCCCTAAGTACTTCCATCATTAGATATGAGGACTCAGAGTCTCCAGAATCACCAATAGAGACTTTTTATGAGGTTAATGTATATCTAAAAAGAGGTAGCGCAAATAATTACTTTGAATCTGGAGGGTTCTTTCTATATCTTGATGAAGATGGTAATATACTTGAATTAGATGCTGGTGGTGAAATACAAGTAAGTTCGGAAACACTAGGTTCCTCTTTTTATGTTCGTTTCGAAGCAGACACCTACCTAGATGAGACTACAGGAGAATTGGATGGAAATATTACCATCAACACCTTCAGTATAGACTTAGAAACATTAGAGCTTAATATTGACTTTAGTTTTGCTTCTAATTCTGACAGTGAAAGTTTAGACACCTTTGCAGGAAGGTATTCTTTTCATGACACCCTTGTCTGGGGAACCTCAGGTGAAAGATAATTATCAATTCAATAATATTTTTTAAAAAATTCTCAAGAATTATGAAAAGCAAATTATTAATAACCCTTGTCCTAGTCACTAGTGCATTGGTTTGGTCATGTGAAGACACTGCGCTCACCTCAGACCTAGACGTACTAACGCAAAAATTAGATTCATTAGAACTTTCAAATACTGAAACGTTAGATTCACTCAACAGTGCAAACGGAGCGCTTCTAGACTCATTGGCGAGTGTATCTCATAGTTTAGACTCTCTAGGAGAAGTTTCTCAGCACTTATTAGACTCTATCAAAGCCCTAGATGGCTATGCAGGCCCACTCTTTTTGACTCTATCTGGGAGTAAAAACATCGATGAAGATGAAGACGTGACCTATGATGTAAGTAGAGCATTTTCATTACAGTCATATGCTGGTACTCTAAGTACTCTAATCACCAGATATGAGAATTCGGAGTCACCAGAAGCAGCAGTAGAAATTAGCTATGAAATTTATGTAGAGCTATATAGAGGTAGCGCAGAAAGTAATGAAAGTGGGGGGTTCTATCTAGAACTAGATGAAGATGGCAATATACTTGGATTAGGTACTGGTGGTAATATCCAAGTAAGTTCGGAAACACTTGGTTCCTCTTTTAATGTTTATTTTGAAGCAGACACCTCCCTAGATGAAGCTACTGGAGAATTGGATGGAAATGTCACTATCAACACCTTCAGTATAGACTTAGAAACACTAGAGCTTAATATTGACTTTAGTTTTACTTCTGATTCTGACGGTGAAAGTTCAGACACCTTTGCAGGAAGGTATTCTTTTCATGACACCCTCGTATGGGGAGAGATCCCATTCTAATTACTTTTTTTAGATCTCACAACATTAGATATATCAAAAAGGCTCCAATTGGAGCCTTTTTTGTTTTCATCGATACCCCCAATTGTGAAATTAGGAGAAACACAAAGCCTATTTAAAACAAGCAAAAAAGTCCAGCCGTTACCGACTGGACCATATCAACCAAACTATCAAATTGGTTTCTCACAACTACCCTTTACTTATCATCATATCTCATCACCGTGGTTTTATTTATATTTTCGGCATCATCGCGGTAGACCACATAGGGGATGTCGTTGTCCACCACCAGATCGAGGTGATTCACATTGCCATTAGAAAACCCTGCCGTACCTACTGCGGACCAGACACTGCCACTATACTGCATCAGTGTGGCTTTGCCTCCCTTATTGCTATCTCTCATGGCTACCACTATTTTGTCGTCTAGGATACCCAAAGTCTGATACTGTCCGTCGGCTTGAGTGAAGCCTGCCGTGCCCACCACCGACCAAGCGCTGTTGTCGTATTTCATCACCGTGGTTTTGCCCGCTTCGTCATTGTCCGAATAGGCGATGTACGGCACCGTTCCGTCGAACAGCAGATGTACATAAGTAGTCGATCCCGAGCTGATCCCAGCCGTGCCTACGATCTCCCAAGCACCATTTACGAATTTCATCACGGTGGCTTTGGAGGCATTGGCACCATCCTCGAAGGCGATGTATGGCACGCCACTGGCAAACTTGAGCGTGACATAGTCGGTAGCCCCAGCCGTAAAACCTGCCGTACCCACTTGTACCCAATTCGTACCGTCAAACTTCATCACAGAAGCTTTTTCACTACGGCTCCAATCTTTGAAAGCGATATATGGCACACCATTGTCGAACACCAAGCTCTGACTTTCGGAGGTGAAGGAGACTGCAGTGGCACGGGCGCTTATCGTTCGGGCAAAACCCTTGGTACCCACCACCTGCCAGCTACCCGATTCGTATTTCATCACCGTGGTTTTTCTGTTGTTTACATCATCGCGATAGGCCACATAAGGCACATCTCCATTGAATGCCAAGCTTTGAAAGGTGGCATAGCCCTGCGAAAAACCAGCTGTACCTACTACCTGCCATTGGTCATCCTCGTATTTCATCACCGTGGTTTTGTTGCCATTGGCTTCGTCGCGATAGGCTACATAGGGAATACCGTTGTGTACGGCTATGCTCTGATCGTGCGCTTTGCCAGCAGAGAACCCTGCTGCGCCAATGACTTGCCAGCTTGGTGCCACATCCCTGAGCGTGATCGTGATTTCGCTTTCGCTAAACACCTCTCCCACCGAAACTTTGACCGTAGCGGTCACTTCGGTACGCGCCTCGTAGTCAAACAGCGACTTGTCTTTGACAGAAACCTCACCTGCGGCATTGATCGCCAATGCACCAGCTGGCTCTTGCGCCGAAAACGTAAATGATGCTGTACTGCCATTGGCCTTGCTCACCAGCTGACCGAGCACAAAATCATTGGCTGGGTTTTCGTCTACTATGACAACCAGATCCTCTGAGGTCACTCCCGACACCGTGATGGTGAGGTTGACCTCTTCGCTGACCTCGCCATTGATGACAGTGACCACCCCAGTGATCGATGGATTGATTTCGAAATCGAAAACCGAAGGATCACCTACGGAGAGCACACCCGAGGTTTCGTCCAGTGCAATCGCTCCAGAGATACTTTCTGATTTGATGTCAAATGTCAGCTCTCCTAAGGTCGTCGATGCCTGTATGGTACCGATCACATCCCCAGCCTTTGCGCCGCTATACACTGTGGCGGCAAAATCTTCTACAGTCACTTCGCCCATTTCCTTGAGGGCGTCTTCGCTGCACGATGCCATTCCCAGCACCATGAGCATGAGTATTATTTTAGTTTTCATCTTTTGTTCTTATTCAATCTTTTGTCCAAATGTCATTTTTATAATCACTCGCTGACATGCTGTAGCCAGCGATCACCCAGATGTTGTCGTTGAACACAACAGCTTCGTGTCTATACCTCGTTGAGAAATGAGCTCCAGTGATATTGCCCTCTTTCACCCAAGTGGTACCGTCCGTACTGTGCCAAACATCATTCTGATCGGTGCTCCCTTCTCGTCCGCCGATCAACCAAAGTTTGTCGTCGAATGAAAGCATTCTGTGCCCTGCTCTACCTGTAAAATGCGTGCCTACAGCCGTCTTTTGGGCCCAGGTGGTACCATCAGGAGAGGACCATATGTCGTCGAGGTAATCTCCATTGTCGTCGTACCCACCTACAAGCCACATTTCGTCATCGAAGACCACGAGCTCATGCTCGGTACGTTCCGAAAACACAGTAACTACACTTTCGCTGCGAACGGCAGAACCTGGCGCTTTGCCAAACCAAGAGATGCCATCGGTACTAGAATAGATGTCGTTCAAATAGTTTCCATTGCTCTCTCCTCCGATCAGCCACATGGCATCATCAAACACGACTACCTGATGGTTGGACCGTTTGGAAAACCGGAAGGATTTGGCTTGGGTTCTGCCCGCTACGAGTGCATTAGAAGTAGAAGCCAGTACTTGAGTCCAAGTGGCTCCATCGGTGCTCGACCATACGTCGTCTTGAGCACCGTCGTCGTCGCTCCCTCCGATCACCCACAGTTTGCCATCGAATACGACGACTTGATGTTGGTTTCTCGCAGAGAAATGTGTGCCTACTATTGTCTTTTGCTGCCAAGCGACCCCATCGGTGCTATACCACACTTCGTCGTATAGATTGTCTTCATCTCCACCACCGATCACCCACAATTTGTCATCAAAAACCACCGCCTGATGCAACTGTCGAGCAGAAAACTGAGTTCCGGAAACGGAAGCCTGATCAAATAGCACATTGTTGAGCGTGATAGAGACATTGGCTGTAGCCGAACTAGTACCACTAGTCACCTGCACCACAGCGGTCAATTCAGTCGTCAGCTCATAGTCGAACATAGCTGGATCGCCGATGGTCAGCTGGCCTGTAACTGCATCGATGGCCAAGGCACCCGTTTGCGACTGGCTGCTAATGGCATAACCCAATGCTCCTTCGTCGCCAGTGGCGTCGATCGTACCGAGCACGGCATCTGCTTCACCGTTTTCGTCGGTGGTGAGCGTAAAATCCTCCGCCGTGACTACCGCCTCTACGTCCAGTAGCGTGACGGTGACGGTGGCTTCGTCGCTCACCTCACCGATAGTCCCTGAGATGACTGCCGTCAGGGTAGGGTTGGTTTCGAAATCGAACAAAGTAGCGTCTGCCACTGTGAGACTGCCCGTGGCAATATCCAATGCAAAAGCTCCCTCTGGTGACTGAGAGGTAATTTCAAAATCGACGGCTCCTCCTGTGACCTCTTTTTCAATAGACCCGAGTACTTGACCAGGAGTAGGATTTTCTTCTATTGTGATCGCAAAATCTGTAAGATCGACTGTACCGTCGATGAGATCGTCCTCTTTGCAGGCCATGACACATAGGGCCAATAGCGTGATATAAATGATTGACTTCATAATTCGTTTCTTTATAAGTTTAGCCTGCATTATGCAGGTTTAAATAGCTGATTGATTTAGTCTTCGGATACGGACGCTGACGCTGCAAAATCCCTGATCGCTCTGACTTTCTTGCTGTTAGATTTTAAGATGGCAATCTGAGTGAGGTCTGAATACCCTGCATATGCCGCAGATCCTCCCGAGTCTCTACATCGCTGAGTAGACGACCAATAGCCACTCGTCTCTTGGGGTATCTTAGTAAGAAAGGCCATGAGCTCATCAATGCTCGGCAGGTACCAATCGTCGTAGTCGCCCACCACCAATGAAGTACATGCCAAAGCAGCTGGTGAAAACTCGCACAACGACAATATTTCTCTCGTGTTTGAATTTCCAGCGCCCATACTCTGTCCTGTAGCCATGCATTCATAAAAAGTAGGAATTCCTGGAATAGCTATAGTTTCTTGTAGATTATAAGAGTTGCATCCCCATGTGGTACTGCTACTATGATCATTAGGAGCAGCTACTTTGCCGTCGCCCGTATCGAGATCGAGATAGAAGATCAATCCGCCAGCGTAGGTTTTGCCATAAAGCTCGTCTAGGAGCGTATTGTCCGAAGTATAAATTTCGAAGGGTGTTTCTCCTTCATCCAATCGCTCTTGCACAGATAATAGTTCTGTAAGATCTGATACTGTAATGGTGACATCCACGGTATCCTTGGCTTCTCCACTCGTGCCAGTCACTCTAGCAGTAAGCGACGTGTTGATTTCAAAATCAAACAAAGCCGAATCGGCTACAGTTAATACCCCCGAAGTACTGTTGAGTGCCAGTGCTCCTTCTGGTGATTGAGATAGAATAGAAAAAGTGATATCCCCTTCCGATGTAGTGCCAGATAGCGTTCCCAGCACAGCTCCATTCTCAGGATTCTCAGGAATAGTCGTTGAAAAATCGGTTAACGCTATTGTGATTCCCTGTCCTTCTTGCTCCTCTACTATTTCTTTGAGTGCATCATCGCTACAGCCTACCAATACCAGCACCCATAGCCACACATAAATTTTTGTCTTCATTTCTTTCTTTTCTTTTGGTTTAAAAAAAAAGGCCTGAACACCCTTATGTCTGTGCTTTTATTCAACGCACAAGACAACAGGTATTGGCCTTTATTCTCATTATTAATACCAAAAGTAGATCGATGAAAAATGCCCTAAAGGTGTGGATGAGTATTCGAACCCATTCACCGAATATTCGTAATTATTAACTTATAATTCGCTAAATATTATGGGCAATATGTTGGAGAAATTGCTGGACGAAGGCCTAAAAATCTGCCAAAGCAGACATGAGCGCATCTTTTTTTCGTACAGCTACGGGCAGTGTACTCCCATCTTTCATGTAGATCATACCGCCTTCTTTTTTCTCATAGCGGTCGAATTGATGGAGGTTGATCAGATGCGACTGATGGGCTCTAAAAAAAGATTGTCCTTTTAAAAGCTGGTCAAATTCTTTGAGTGTTCGGGATACCATGATCATCCGCCCATCTATCAAATAAAACTTCGTGTAATTAGTCTCTGATTCGCAGCGGATGATATCCGTCACATCCACCAGATAGACCGTTTCAGCATCTTTAAGTACGATCTTTTGATTGGCACAAGAAGATTGTTGGTTTTGCACCAGATTGGCTACTCTCAAATTCTGATCTTGTGCGTCAAAAGCTTGCTGAGCCTTTGCTATAGCCTTGCTCAATTCATCTGGATCTACGGGTTTGAGCAGGTAGTCTATCGCACTGTATTTGAAGGCCTTGATTGCGTATTCGTTGTGACCCGTCACAAAGATAAGTTTGAAATCTAAGGTTCCATACATAGCGAGCAAATCGAACCCTGTTCCATCGTTCATCTCTACATCGAGTAGTACCAAGTCTGGTTTGTTCGCTCTGATACAGGCCAAGCCCTCTTGTACACCACTGGCTTCTCCCACGATTTTCAGGTCGGGAGCGTAAATGTTGATCAGGATATTTAAGTTTTCCCGAACGGTAGCATCATTATCTATCAGTACTATTCGCATAAGTTTGTTTAGGTATTTTGGAGCATCAAAAATGCACCAATCCATCTTAAAAATAAGTCAATTACTTTTAAATCACTCCACTTATATTATTACAAGCGTATCAATATAGGATGCTTTGCTGAATGACGACTAGTGCACTTAGGGGTTTGTCAGGCTGGTATAAAACGACTCTCCTGACCAAACCTTTAGTGCTTGCAGGAGCATTTCAACAGTAGAATTTTTTTGTAACTGAAACCAGATTTGCCCCATTTCAACACGCTGTATCCCAAACAATTTGAGTCTACCTAAGTGGATCATTAGACGTACCTAAAAGGAACTTTCAGATCGACCTTAGCACCCAAAACCTGTCCTTTTTCATTTTCAACATTAGCGAGTACAAGGCTTATTTTCTTTTTCAATGTTTTGTTGAATACCGCCATGCGCTCCTGTATGATGGTGGTGGAGAGCGAAACATGATCCTTAACTTCGCTACTGGATTGGGTATAGCCGCCTCCATTGTCTTTGATCACAATCGAGATATACTCTCCCTCTTTCTCAAAATACAGTTCTATTTTTCCTTTTCCTCCTGCCGGAGCAATGCCATGCTCAATCGCATTTTCTACAAAAGGCTGAACAAACATGGGTGGGATGGTGTCTACTTCTGGGTCGATCAAGTCTGAAATGTGCACTTCATAGTCAAAACTATCATTAAGACGCATTTTATGCACATCCATAAAGTTGGTCAGCATGGCCAGCTCATCCTCCAAAAGGATGAACTCTCTTCGTGAGTTTTCTAGCGTCTCGCGCATGAGTTTGGAGAATTTGGACAAATAAGTGACTGCCAGATCCGACTGATTTTTGAGCATGAAATTTTGTACGGCCAAGAGGGCATTGGAAATAAAATGCGGGTTGAGCTGCGATCTCAGGAATCGCTGTTCCAGTTCCATCTGATTCTGCTGACTCTTGAGCGTTTTCTGGCGGTTGGCAAAAAACACAAATCCAGCGATCAACAAGACCAACACACTCCCTATCAGGATCGTTAGGTTTTTTTGCTCTAGTTCCAGCGTTTGAATGATCGCCTGCTGAGAAAGAGAGGCTATTTCCGTTTCCTTTTTCTCGGTTTCGTATTTGGTTTCTAGTTCCGCAACAATCTGTTTTTTCTCTTTGCCTTCTAACTCTTCTTTAAGGGCAATAAATTTTCTTGCATTTTCATATGCACTCTTGTTCTTACCCAATTGATTCTGTATTGCTCCTAGTTTTTCATAGGCCAAACCTATTTCGTCCTTAGCTTGAATACTTTGGGCTAATTCCAAATTTGAATGAGCAATTAATTCTGCCTCTTGGTATTGCTCCAGCTGAATAAGTAAATGAACTTCCCTATTCCGAACCCTCAGGTACTCCAACTTATAACCTAATTCATTATAGTATTCACCAATCTGACGTTCCAATTCCAACGATTCTCTAAACTTCCCTTGATTCAGATAAACAGTCGCTTGAATGCTCTTGCCTTTAAAAACCCCGAATGAGGATCTCAATCTTTCCCCATATCTGATAGTAGTATCGGCATAGAGCAAAGCCAACGAATCCTTTCTAGCTTTCACATATATTTCTGCTAGTTGATAGGCACTTTGCATTTTTACTACAGGAAAATTATTTTCTAAGGCGCTTCTATAAGATTTTTCTGCGTACTCCTCGGATTTATCTGTATTACCCAAGTGCGCATAAACTCCAGCTATATTTAAGTAGGATATAGCTATTCCTCTTTGATCTTCCAACTTCTCCTCCATCTTGAGCCCATTCAATTGTGCCTCAAGTGCGAGATCATACTCGCTAAGCTTTAGATGACAGTTTCCCAAATTGTTAAAAATATTTGCCCTATCACGAGGTGAAAGGTTGTCCAATGAATCGAGTAAAACCAAATAAACATTGATGGCTTTATCTGTTTCATCCTTAATTGAGAAATGCCTAGCCTTCATCACTTGGCCATCAATAAATGCTCTCAAGTAACCTTTTTCTTTGTAAAAAGATAGCAATCTATCCGCCAATAGATCCAGTGAGTCTATATCTGTACGAGCATACTCTTTAGATTTCTCCACTATGTTTTTCACCCAAACTGAATCGGATTCCTGATCGTCTTTTATAGACTTATTTTCTGTTTGGCTGGTACATGCAGGAAATATAAAAATCAATAAAATTGTTATATGACCTAGCCAAATACCATTGATGAGGTACACGCAAAAAGATCGGAGCATAGATTTTGGTTTCAAGTAGAGAGGCCAATGATATCGCTTGTTCAATGACTATGGAAATAATTAACAAGAAAAATTGCCCCTAGATTAAATCATTGGATATAGAGATATGGTTTCAAACCACACGATTACATAAAAAAGCGAGACCAATAGGCCTCGCTTTTTATGATCTATTATGGATGTCTAGTCTGGATTAATACAAATGCCACCAATCTTTTAGATTGGCATCTGACTGCTGTTTTTCAGCCAATGGCCACTCAAAAGGGTTAACTGCATTGTCAAGAGATTTTGGTTCGATGACTTCTTCTTCCATGCAGCCAACAAGGAAGCTTAGCACCCATACCACTGCAAAGGTTTTGATTAGGTTTTTCATAATATACAATTTGGTTCAATTCAAAAATACCAAATTTATAAAACAGAGAAACCTATAGATCTGAATAAACTAAATTTCAAATTTATTGAGCCTATCTACTCCAGCACCACTGGAAAATCCTGACCACGAGAATAAGTGACCGGATACTGAGGCTTGCCCTTATACTGCGTAGAATACTCGGGCACTTGCGAATCTATATAAGCCTTGAGCTCATAGATGGTCACTTTACCATCTTTGGGCGCACCGTCGGCTTTGCCGCTCAGCGCTTCGAGTAGCACGTAGGTGAAGAGCCCATGCCCCAGCTCGGCAAACTCCGTAGCATACTGCTCGCTGCCAGAGGCCGCCAGCACATGAACCCCCGAACTGCGGGACAATTGTGCCATGGCTTTTTCTTCGCTTGCACCACGTACAGCCAGCAGCTCCGTAGACCCGCCCGACTGGCAGGCATCCAACACCACCAGCTGTTTCAGTGCGCTGATGTTGGCAAATTTCTCCTGAATGACGGCAGCATCTATCGCCTCGTTGGTAAGCAAGTCGAAATCATACAATCTGATATTTTCCGTTGGGATAAAGTAGAAATTGCCCTCCACCATGCTCCCATGCCCCGCATAGTAAAAGAAAAACACATCCTGAGGCCGAGCCTTAGCAGCTATCTCATCGAGCATAGCCAGCATGTTTGCTTTCGTAGCCTCTTCGTTGAACAAGGAGTAGACTTCGGTTTTGTTAAACAACTTCTTGCCTTTGGTTTTCACCAATTTCAAAAAAGCCTCCGCATCTTCTAGCGCATAATTTAAGTCCAAGCTTGGGTTCTTGTATTTGTTGATCCCCACGGCCATCACATGGCAAGTAATATCCTCGTGAATACCCTCTGCAAAAATTTCTCGCTGTGCCAGTTCGGACTCGATCCGCCCCTCGCTAAAAGCCGAAATAGCAATCACATTCTTGCCTGGCACCAGCTGCACTGGATAATGATGAAAGACTGACTTGCCAGGCTTGGGTTTGACAGGCGCCATTCGATCTTGCCCAGGTAGACGCTTACCGTTATGTAGTATTTTTACTTCGTCTAAACCACCGCCCTCATCGGTGATTTTCACCATCACGTCTATTTCATTTTGGGTCAAGTGCTCGCCAGAAGTAGGTGAAATAATCTCCACGCGCGGTGGCGGTGAGTTTTTTAGCATGGTCTTGATGTTTTCGTTGAGCAAGCCTCCTGGTTTCAGCGATTTCCCCAAAATACCCGGCTGATAGAAATCCTCGAAAAACTGATCAAGAGAATAACTTTCCATACCGCGTACAAAAAAGATGTTTTGCTTGGCCTGTTCTGTGGCGTCAAAATACCCGTTTCTATTCGTCACCAGCCAATCGTTTTGATTGAGTAAAACGTGCGAAATAATTTCCTTGCCAGTAGCCACTTCCCAGATCCGCGTGGTGCCGTCCAGACTATGCGTGATTAGATGCTTGTCCGCATGGATAAATTGTGCAAAAAGAATAGCATCCGTGTGTCCTTCAAACGTACGAATAAGCTCGCCCGACTGTGCGTCCCAGATCCGAGCCACACGATCCGAGCCCGCCGTGACCACATACGCACCTCCCTGCGACCAAGAGGCCACATAGAGTTGCCCACCTAGTCGACCAAATTTCTGTACACTAAGACCAGAAGCCACATCCCAAATTTTGGCTCGCCCATCCCAACTGGCAGTCAAAGCCTGCCCATCTCTCACCTTCAGGTCCGCTACGATTTCGGTATGCCCAATCATGTGCTTGGCTGGCTCTCCACTGTCCAGTTCGATGAGTTTGAGCTCCTTGCCCAGCGACCCCACCATCAAGTAAAGGTCATTTTGCGCGAAAGCGAGCGCATATGGCGAATTTTGCTCCATACGGTAGGTTTGTATTTCTTTTCCGCTAGTAATGTCCCACAGTCGAGCACTCGAATCCCAGCTACCAGAGGCCAAGTATTTTCCATTTTGGCTGAGCGCCAATGCGAATACCAACTCACGGTGCCCCTTAAAATTTTTGAGTTCCTTGCCTGTAGCTACGTCCCACATTTTGATGGTTTTGTCTCCACTAGCAGTAAAAAAATACTGACCGTCTTTGGAAAACTCGAAAGTGATCACCCCATGTGTATGTCCATCAAAAGAGCGTACCACCCGTCCCTTGTCCATGTCCCAAAGTTGGACAGACGCCCCACGAGCCTTAGCCACCAGCTGCTCATCTGGCGATACCCGAATAGCCTCACGATAGCCGACATACCTGCTGATATTGAACTGCCAATAGGACTCTGGGTCGAGCCCCAAACCATTGTCGGCCGCATCGTTCAAAAATCCTTTGAACGACTGCTCTTGTTTCCCACTTTGCACATTCCAAATGCGAGTTACACGGTCGTTTGTGGCTACGGCCACATGCTTACCGTCAGGGCTGAGTGTAGCGGAATTGATCTCCGTCTCTGCTATCAAAATTTTGCGGATGAGTTGTCCAGATTTAGTCCAGAGCTTCACTGTATCTTCATCGGATACCAAAACAGTGTTACCCTTCATACCTACCGCATTGTAATCGTCCGCTTCCTTTTCGTAGGTTTTTATGATCTTGCCTGTTTTCCAATTCCACAACGTGACTGGCCCCCTGCGGCTCGCAGTGAGTAGTTCCGAAGATTTGTCCGTGAGCTGGATAAAACTCGGACACCCCCCACAAGAGCTCGGAATGATGTTACGCAAAGTATCTTCTGGCTGTGCAGAAGCTAGGTCATTGATGATCACTCTACCGTCGTCATTGCCCGTAATGAGTTTTTTATTATCCCCTACAAAAGCAACCTGAACCCCTACGCCTACACCAGTGGCCGCATCAGCTCTTACCTCTGTGATTTTTTCTCCAGTGGCTACGTCCCAGACATAAGCCTGCCTATCCCAACCACCGGAGGCCAGCTGTGTACCATCTGTATTGAATGCCAAGGAAGATACACGATTGTTGTGCCCTTTTATTTTGATCTTCACTTGCCCCGTAGCTACGTTCCAAATGATAATCGATTCGTCGGAGGATCCGCTAGCCATCCATTGCCCAGTAGGATCAAAGGCAATCGCATTGACAGAACTCAAGTGTCCTAAAAAAGTACGAATCTCTCGTCCAGTGGCTATTTGCCAAAGTTTGATACTATTGTCTCGGCTACCCGTAGCTAAGAATTTACCATCAGGAGTATAAGCCACTGTTCGCACTGCTGCCCGATGTCCGCGCTGAACTACGGTCTCCAAAGGATAGTCTTGGGCAAATGAGATCGCTACAGCATGTAGTAGCGCAAGAAGGGCAAGTAGTTTTTTCAAGAAACTGGGGTTTTAAAAAATTTTGGATAAAGATAAGCCAGCCCCGCATGTCCGTGGATATTTCTTGGATATTCTTGGACAATACGAGTGAAATAATAAGTGCTATTGGATGGGGTATAAGATTTTTTTATCTTCCTATTCCTGGTCGACTCGTCCGAGGCGACCTACAGCAGCAGATATAGGGAAAAATGATTGTTTGGGGGTATAAAAAAAGCCCCACGGAGTACGCAGGGCTAAGAAAAATCTTCGGCTTATAGCCTTATTGTGATATGTTAACAAATTGGTATTGACTAAAGTAGAGTAAATAATTGAGATATGAAAAAAACAATTGGAATTGATTTGGGAACAAATTCTATCGGCTGGGCCATTCGGGAAGAAAACCAACGACTCGAAAATCAAATCATCAACAAAGGAGTTCTGCTTTTCGATAAGGGAGTTGCCTCTGATAAAGGAAACGAATTTCCAAAAGTTCAGAAACGAACAGAAAGCAGAGGTAAAAGACGAAACTATCAAGCAGAGAAATATCGTAAACATCAACTCCTACAATATTTGATCGAACACGATATGTGTCCTCTACCCATGGATGAATTGGATCAGTGGATAAAATACAGAAAAGGGGAGAAAAGGCAATATCCACAGTCTATCAAATTCATTAACTGGCTCAGATTTGATTTTGACGGAGATGGTAAACCTGATTTTTATCTTTTGAACAAAGACAAATACGACAGCTATTATGCATTTCGAGCTCTAGCCATCGACGAGCAGTTTAAGGGTGTTTTTGATTCAAATCCTCACATTCTTGGTCGTGTCCTATATCAACTAGTACAAAGAAGAGGATTCAAAGGAAGAGACGAAGAAGAGGCGAAAACGATGCTGACTGGTTCTAAAAAGACAGGTACAGCTGGTCGTGATGAAATCGCATCTTACATTGACACACACAAATCACTAGGTGCTGCGCTGTATTACTACCAAAAAGACAAAGGGGTCACCACACGAATTCGTCAACGTTACAACCTTAGAAAAGATTATGAAAATGAGCTAGCGGAAATATGTCGCGTTCATGGGATCAATGAATCTGACCAAAAGAAACTCTGGAAATCCATCATTTGGCAAAGACCTCTCAGGACGCAAAAAGGATCGGTAGGGTTATGTACCTATGAGAAAAACAAAAGAAGAGTCAGCTTAAGTCACCCTCTTTACCAAGAATTTAAGACTTGGGTACTCATAAACAATCTAAAAATAATTGCCCCAGCAGGATTAGACCAATCTACTTACCTCAAAAATAACATCTATCCCCTATTCATAAGAAAATCAGATTTTGAAATCACTCACATTGTAAAACAGATAGAAAAAGACGGTGGGCGCATGGATTCCAAGTATGCTTCAACCAAACAACAGAAGACTAAAGTAGTTTCCCTAAGTAACTTCTATGATTTCGAACAACTATTTGGTTCAGACTGGAAGGGTGTCTTAAAATTCGAAACGAGCATACACGATAGACCTTCACAGCAAACCAAACAAGTAAAACCTGAATATACTATTGAAGATGTTTGGCATGTACTTAACACATTTGACGATAAAGAAAAACTGATCGAATTCGCTACCTACAAACTAAACTTAGATCAAAAAAGCGCGGTTCGATTCTCTGAAATCAGGCTTAATGGTGGTCATGCCACATTGAGTCTCTCGGCTGTCAAGAGAATCCTTCCATACCTCAAGCAAGGCATCCCATACAGCAGCGCAGTATATCTCGCCAATATGCCAAAAGTTTTAGGAAGTAACTCCGTATCAGCTGACCTTATCCAATTCTTTATTGATGAGGTATCTCTTATCAATGAAAAGGTAAGCGTTACTAAAACATTGAACCAAACAATCAATGGGTTAATCAAAGAACATCTAAACGATGATAATCGTTATTTTATTGACAACAACCGCGAATTGGACTCTGAAGAACATCAATTAATTGAAGACAAACTTTCAAATAATTTTGGAGTCAAGACATGGACAGATTTAGATGAAAAAATGAAAGAGCAATACAGCAGCTATGTTGCCGATCATTTTAAGAGTTTTCTACAAAAACGCATCACAGACAAAAAAGACATATTCCTACCTACTCCACGGTTTCACCAAGAATTGTTCAATGCACTACAAGAGAAATATGACATACCGGATGAAAACATAAAGCATCTCTGGCACCCCTCAGAACAAGAAAAATACAGCAATGCCAAATTGCACCACAAATTCAGCCTACATGGCAAAATACTGTTTATTGAAGAGGATCAAATAGAAAAATTCACTTCAAATAATCCAAATGCAGAAAATGAATTGATAGCACTCAAACTTTTGGGTAACCCAGAACCCATCAGTCAAGGATTCAAAAACCCAATGGCATTAAAAACCTTGTATCGTCTCAAACAACTGATCAATTATTTACTACAAACAGATCAAATAGACGAAGACACTAAAGTAGTCATCGAAATAGCGCGAGAGCTCAACGACAACAATATGCGAGCTGCCATTCGGAGATATCAAAATCAGAGAGAACGCGAGAACAAAAAATATGCAGCACAAATCGAAGAGATCAACCAAGAATGCGGAACCACTTTTGATCCAAATGACAAAAAACTCCTCAATAAAATACGGCTCTGGAACGAACAGAATAGACAGTGTCTCTATACAGGCACCACTATTGATCTCTGTGACCTACTCGATGGAAATAAATATGACTTTGAACACACAGTCCCTGCTAGCATGAGCTTTGATTCTGAGCTTAAAAACCTAACAATTGCCAACACCACATTTAACCGAAACGTGAAGAAAAAGCGGCTCCCATCTCAACTTGAAAACCATGAAGACATTCTGCAAAGAGTTTCTTCCATGAAAGAAAAAATTGAAAAATTAGAAAGAGACCTAAAGGATAATCTGAGATATACGAAAACTCTATCTGACAAACTAAAAAAAGACTTAGCTGTTCAAAATCGCCACTTGATCAAATTTGATCTCGACTACTGGAAGAAAAAATACGAATCGTTCACCATTGAAGAGTACAAGCCACAGTGGAGAAATAGTCAGCTCAGAGATACGCAAACAATGACCAAGTACGCCCTACCCTATTTAAAGACAGTATTTAGAAACGTTACGGTTCAAAAGGGTAGTGTTGTCAATGATTTTAAATACATATACAAAGTCCTGCTAGACGAAAAGAAAGACCGAAACAAACATGCACACCACGCACAAGATGCAGCTATTTTAACCTTAATACCTAATGCTTTCCACAGAGAAAAGGTTTTAGAACAATACAATCTAGCCAAAGAAGAATACCGCACATATCATACAAGCCCAATTGGATGGAATAATTTCAAAGCATCATATATCATTGATATAGAAGATGAAGTACTCGCCAATAATCTAGTCGATGACCGCACACTCACACAGACATACAAAAGAGTGAGAAAAAGAGGCCGGATAGTTAGAGATGAGAAGGGTCGATCGAAGTGGTCAACAGGCGACACGATCAGAGGTCAATTACACTCTGAGTCATTCTATGGTGCCATCAAACAACCATTAAAGGATGAAGATGGTAAAGTCCAATTTGACAAGAATGGTCATATGAAGCTAGAGGATGAGATCAAAATGGTCATCAAGCGCAACTTAAAATACAAAGTCAACCCTGATGATGATGGTTTTAAAACTTTAGACGAACTCGGTAAAGTAATGGTTGACAAAGTTCTTTTTGAAAAAATCAAGAAGCAAATAGGTAGCACCCCTTTCAGAGAAGCACTCGAAAAAGGAATATGGATGACAGATAGACAAAGCAATCCAGTAAATAAAATTAGGCATGTGAGGTGCTTTTTTAATGCTCTGAAACACACTTCTGCTCTGCCTATTCATGAGCACACTTACGCATCAAATAAATCATATAAAAATACCACATATTCAAAGAATAAAATGAATGCTTATTGCCTTTACTACGAAGGGGAATCAAAAGGAAAAATTGATAAGTCCATAGAGATCATCAGTCTATTAGAATTATCAAAACTAAATTTAACAAATTCGCAAGAGCTATACACCCTTCCATTATACCAATCAAAAGAGACCAAAAAGGGGACTTTGCCTTTGAAAAAGATTCTTAAGTCAGGAGATAAATTCTTGCTATACAAAAATCATAAACAAGAACTTCAAGAACTTAATGTAAAACAATTGTCTCAACGATTATATACAGCCTACGAATTTGAAGCAGATGGTAGAATCAAGCTAAGACATCACTTACTCGCTGGTGATTTGACGGTAGCCAAAAAGCAATACCCTGAAGCATCTGCATTGAATTTTGGCTCCTATACTCCACTTTATAGAATAAGTAAAGGAAATTGGAATTTTGCCATAGAAGGAATTGATTTCAATATTCAAATCGATGGTCAAATCGAATTCCTATTCTAATGTACTGTTCAAATCATCAAAATCGGAGAATAAACTAACCAAGAAACCCTTGGAGGGTTAACGCATCAGAAAAACATCACCATGAAACGATCGACTTTCATCAAAAACCTCATCAGTCTCTATCGCGCTAGTGCGCTGCCGATGGATGTGATCACGCAGTATCAAAAAATATATTTGCTGCAGTGTTTTGTGCGTGGTTTTCAGCAATCCAAAATTGTATTCAAAGAAAACATCGAAGTGGCTGAAGGCTGGGTCGAGTCCTTTTCAGAAAAAATCAACGATTCGATCATCAAGATCGAGGACGCCTTTGGCAAAGACAGCTATGTAGTAGCCAATATCGACGAACTAGCCCAGTCGCCAGAGCGAATCCAACGATTCGAAGAAATTCTGGGCCAGTCTGGCAACAAATTTTATGAAGTGATTTTCAAACCGTCCTAACCCACTCATGCAAGCCGAGACCTACTATCATATCTACCATCACGCCAATGGCGTAGAAAACCTATTTTGCTCCAGCGAAAACTACCGCTACTTTCTGAGGCAATGGATCAAATACATCGAACCAGTAGCCGACTCCTATGCTTATTGTTTGATGCCGAATCACTTTCATTTTTTGATTCGAACATTAGACGAAGCCCAAGTGTTAAAGTTTTTAAAAAGCAAAGACCCAACCCTCCAAGGGTTTGAAACCCTTGGAGGGTTTTCAAATGTAATGAGCAGGCAGTTTTCTCACCTCTTCAATAGCTACTCTCAGGCTTTCAATAAAATGTACAATCGTCGAGGCAGTTTATTCATTTCTAATTTCAAACAAAAAGAGATCGCCAACGATGCTTATCTCACGACCATCATCATGTATATCCATCGCAATCCCATCCACCATCACTTTCGTAAGTGCTTCGACGATTGGCCTCACTCCTCCTATCCATCTATCCTATCAAACAAGACCAGTCGTTTACGCAAACGAGAAGTACTCGATTGGTTTGGAGGCAAAGAAGCATTCGAGGACTTTCATACCAGTCAGCTCAACCTAGCCGATCACTCACTTTTCATAGACTACTAAACACCCTAATCATGATCAAACGAACTCTATACTTTGGCAATCCAGCCTACCTAAGCACCAAAGACCAACAATTGATCATTTCCTTTCCGGAACCGGAAAAAGAAAAAGTAACCATACCTATAGAAGACATCGGCGTGACCATATTGGATCATTATGGTGTCACGATCAGCCAAGCGGTCATCCATCGGCTGATGGAAAACAACGTAGCGCTGATCACCTGCGATGACAGGCACATGCCCACTGGGCTGCACATGAATCTATCCGGACATACGCTACAGCAAGAAAGATTTTCGGCGCAGCTATCTGCCAGCGAACCACTCAAAAAACGACTGTGGCAGCAAGTAATCAAAGCCAAAATCACCAACCAAGCGGCCCTGCTCGAAGCCATATGCACGGATCATGACAACTTGCTACGCTGGGCTGGCAAGGTGAAATCTGGTGACCCCGACAACTACGAAGCCAGAGCAGCGGCCTACTATTGGAAAAACCTATTCCGTGCACATACAGACACATTTAAACGGGGCAGGTACGAAGACGAGCCCAACAACATGCTCAACTACGGCTATGCCATCCTGAGAGCCATCACAGCCCGGTCGCTCGTAGGCTCTGGCTTGCTCCCCACCTTTGGCATCCACCATCACAACCGATACAATGCCTACTGCCTGGCCGATGACATCATGGAACCCTACCGCCCCATGGTAGACGAGCTCGTGCTCTCCATCATGGACATGGAGGATATCGACATCTACGAACTGTCTCCCGAGCTCAAACAACACCTGCTCCAACTGCCCGTGGTGGACGTGATGCTGGGCAAAGAAAGACGGCCGCTTATGATAGCCCTGCAGCAAACCACGGCCAGCCTGGCCGATTGCCTCCAGGGCAAGCGCGATCAACTCAAACTCCCCAGCAGATGCAAACCCAAGGCTTAAACCAATATCGGATCATGTGGGTACTCGTATTTTTTGATTTGCCAACGGAGACTAAAATAGACAGGAAAAGAGCGGCTGGATTTAGAAAAAAGCTACTCAAGGATGGGTTTAGCATGTTTCAGTTTTCGATCTACTTGCGACACTGCCCCAGTCGAGAAAATGCCAACGTACACATCAAGCGTGTAAAACTGAATCTACCGCCCGACGGGCATGTAGGAATCATGATCGTAACGGACAAACAATTCGGTATGATGGAATTATACTTTGGAAAAAAGGCCAAAAAACTACCAGATGTACCTCAGCAACTCTCTCTTTTTTAGCGCCATACTTACCGTAAAACACAACAGCACAGATAGTTATACCCACCTGTGCTGTTAAAAATACCAATTCGTTAGCCAATCACAACTACGACTATCACACACAGACCATTACCAATGCTGTTAAAAATACCAATTCGTTAGCCAATCACAACGGAACGAAAGCGCAGCGAAAGTGACATTCGCTGTTAAAAATACCAATTCGTTAGCCAATCACAACTTTACCACCGCCTAAATATTCAGCTCTTTGCTGTTAAAAATACCAATTCGTTAGCCAATCACAACCTTAATCCTTCGTAACTCTTCTTGTCATAGCTGTTAAAAATACCAATTCGTTAGCCAATCACAACGTTCATCTCATCTAATAGCCGTTGCTTATGGCTGTTAAAAATACCAATTCGTTAGCCAATCACAACGCCGAGGTGTTAGTAAGGTTAAAACCAACCGCTGTTAAAAATACCAATTCGTTAGCCAATCACAACCAAGGCGAAATCTAAATATATTTCAAAAAGGCTGTTAAAAATACCAATTCGTTAGCCAATCACAACAGGGAAGTACGGCACGAAGGGTCAAATTAAGCTGTTAAAAATACCAATTCGTTAGCCAATCACAACTCTGGTGTTTCCGCTTTATTTAAAAATTGGCTGTTAAAAATACCAATTCGTTAGCCAATCACAACTAGCTCGCTTGCTGATAACTTGGTATTCCCGCTGTTAAAAATACCAATTCGTTAGCCAATCACAACCCAGCACTAATACTACTTGATATATTAGTGGCTGTTAAAAATACCAATTCGTTAGCCAATCACAACTTCCAGCACTAATACTACTTGATATATTAGGCTGTTAAAAATACCAATTCGTTAGCCAATCACAACTTCTGAAATCTCCGTGTACCGTGCTTTGGCTGTTAAAAATACCAATTCGTTAGCCAATCACAACTAACTAGCTTGCTGATAACTTGGTATTCCCGCTGTTAAAAATACCAATTCGTTAGCCAATCACAACAGCCTGAACAATTTAAGCAAGTATTAAGTGGCTGTTAAAAATACCAATTCGTTAGCCAATCACAACCCCTGCTGATACAATGTTTTAGGTAATACAGCTGTTAAAAATACCAATTCGTTAGCCAATCACAACTAGTAGTCTAGCTTTTCCGATCTACTAAAGGCTGTTAAAAATACCAATTCGTTAGCCAATCACAACAGCATCGGCGCAAGCCTCATCATTGTCTCAGCTGTTAAAAATACCAATTCGTTAGCCAATCACAACAGCTTAATATGGTATTAGACGCTTTAGGAGGCTGTTAAAAATACCAATTCGTTAGCCAATCACAACTATGAGTGTACTGCCAAGGACAGTTTACCGCTGTTAAAAATACCAATTCGTTAGCCAATCACAACCAGCTGCTTTTTACCAGTTGCAACATCAGTGCTGTTAAAAATACCAATTCGTTAGCCAATCACAACTACGGGGTGTGAACGAAGAGGGGTGGGAGCGCTGTTAAAAATACCAATTCGTTAGCCAATCACAACAGGAGGTATTCTCCTGCTTCCAGTAGTAACGCTGTTAAAAATACCAATTCGTTAGCCAATCACAACTTTGTACAAGGATAAGGCCGAGGGGAACAGGCTGTTAAAAATACCAATTCGTTAGCCAATCACAACTTTAATCTTATTAAGCTTACACACCTAGCGCTGTTAAAAATACCAATTCGTTAGCCAATCACAACGATAATATGGGATAAGAAAAATCCAAATTGCTGTTAAAAATACCAATTCGTTAGCCAATCACAACTGTACGCTCCCTATACGTGCCTGTAGTTCGGCTGTTAAAAATACCAATTCGTTAGCCAATCACAACAAGACTTCGTTGCGGCCTAGTATGGCCACGCTGTTAAAAATACCAATTCGTTAGCCAATCACAACAGCAATGATGTTCGTGAATCACGATCAAACGCTGTTAAAAATACCAATTCGTTAGCCAATCACAACCAAGATCTCTAAATAACTGAATTTGGTTTGTTTTCTCTTCCTCTGTTACTATCACTATCCTTTTACTTCTAAAAAAAGACCATAAAAAATCCCTTGTTTTTTTAGGTGGTCGACTGCTTTTGGTTGTCGTAATGTAAATGTAGGTGGATCGTTTTCATTTCCCTCTCTGAATATTTCAATTAATCATTACGAGAGTGCTATTGTCAAACCTTGAAACTTACATTTGATCAATTAATTTGACCCCTAATATAAGCTAGACTTCAACTGAAGAATGACTACAATATTTCAAATTAAATATGAATAGAAAACCAATAAATATATCTTTGCGCATTATTTTTTGATGGTGCACCAACCTTAATAAAATTGAATGATTGAAGTAAAAAAAGTTCAGGATAAGAAAAACCTCAAACGGTTTATCGATTTTCCTCATGCCCTATATGAGCACGATGAAAACTATGTGCCTGAGCTTTATTTGGCGCAAAAGGATCTTTTAGACAAAAAAAATCACCCCTTCTTCAAACACTCAGAGGCAGATTTTTTCTTGGCATATAAAGGGCAAGAAATAGTAGGAAGAATAGCTGCTATCAAAAACAATAACTACATCGCTTATACTGGCGAGTCTACTGGCAAGTTTGGATTCATAGATTTTATTGAAGAATATGAAGTCGCCGAAGCACTGCTCAATACGGCGGTAGATTGGGTGAAAGAAAAAGGTCTTAGCCAACTGGCTGGCCCAGAAAATTTCTCTACCAACGAGACATGCGGCACATTGATCGAAGGATTTGACATGCCTCCTACCATCATGATGCCATACAACAAACCATATTATCAGGACTACCTAGAAAAGTATGGCTTTGAAAAAGACATGGATTTGCTATCCTACAAGATATATCAAAAAGATGTACCTGATAAATTGGTTAGGCTTTCTTCTAAAATACTAGAAAGGCTAAACAACAAAGGCATTACGGTCCGAAAAATCAATGTGAAGAAATTCACTGAAGAAATTGACAAGATCATTGAAATATACAACTCCGCTTGGGAAAAAAATTGGGGTTTTGTACCCATGACCGACGAGGAATTTAAGCATGCTGCCAAAGACATGAAACAGATCGTAGATCCAGATTTCGTCTTGATCGCAGAACATAACGGTAAGCCCGTTGGCTTTACTCTGAGCATACCAGACATGAATATGCCACTCAAATATCTAAAACGTGGTCGGTTACTTCCTTTCGGACTTTTCAAACTGCTCTACCATAAAAAAGAGATTAATCGTGTTCGAATTATCACTTTAGGTATAGTGGAGAAATATCGTAAAATGGGTATCGATGCCTATTTCTACGCCAAGGCATTCGAAGAGTGCAAAAGGAAAGGGCTTCTATTTGGAGAAGCATCTTGGATCTTAGAAAATAACGAAATGATGAACAAAGCCATTGAGAATATTAACGGCAAGGTTTACAAAAAACATAGATTGTACAAAAAAGCAATCTGACGAAATAAAAAGGGATTAATTAAATTCTAAAGAATATAAATTGGTAATTTGCTCGTTTTGAGAATAACATTCTAAAAAAACTAAGTTGCTAAAACCTAATTAAGGCACCAATTGATTCTTTATAAAACTGATAATTGATGAGTATTTTACAACAACGTTTGGCGAAGTACACAGTAGCTAAAGAAGCAAGAGCTCAAGGACTATATCCTTACTTCAGGGAAATAGGTTCTAATCAAGACACTGAAGTCATTATCAATGACAAACGCGTCTTGATGTTTGGCTCTAACAGCTACCTGGGTCTCACCAATCACCCAAAGGTGAAGGAAGCCGCCAAACAAGCAGTAGACAAATATGGTACTGGGTGTGCTGGATCAAGATTTCTAAACGGTACACTAGATCTACACGTGCAATTAGAAAATGAACTGGCGGCCTATTTCAAAAAAGACGCAGCGTTGGTGTTTAGTACTGGTTTTCAATCCAACCTCGGTACAATATCATGCCTCTCTGGTCGCAATGACTATATTCTAATCGATGAATACGATCATGCTTCTATCATCGACGGTACCCGACTATCCTTTTCTAAAGTGCTCAAATTTAAGCACAACGACATGGAATCGCTTGAAAAGCAATTGAGTAGACTCCCTGACGATGCGGTAAAACTAATCGTAGTAGATGGTATCTTCAGCATGGAAGGCGACATCGTGAAACTACCAAAGATCGTAGAATTAGCTAAAAAATACGGTGGCACCATCATAGTAGATGATGCCCATTCAGTAGGTGTGATTGGTCACCAAGGATCAGGCACTGCGTCTCACTTCGGATTAGAAAATGAAGTAGACTACATCGTGGGTACTTTCAGTAAGTCACTCGCTTCGTTGGGCGGTTTTGTAGCGGCAGACCATACATCTATCGAGTACATGAAGCATCACTCTAGAGCTTTAATGTTTAGCGCCAGCATTCCTCCAGCATCAGCGGCAAGCGCATTGGCAGCTTTGCGCATCATTCAGGAAGAGCCTGAAAGAATCGAAAAGCTTTGGAACAATACAAACTACACCATCAAGTGTCTGAAAGAAAATGAATTCGACATTGGACATGCTGAGTCTCCAATCGTACCTATATATGTACGTGACAATACGAAGACCTTTCAGGTCACGCAGATGCTATTCAACGAAGGTATTTTTGTAAACCCGGTAATTTCTCCAGCTGTACCAAGCGATGCTTCGCTACTTAGGTTTTCGCTAATGGCCACGCACTCTCACGAGCAAATTGACATCGCAATAGACAAGTTTATCAAAGCTAGAAAGCTAATTGGATTTGGCGAACCAGAAGAGGCCGTATCAGCTCCTTCTCTGATTTCTAAAGAAGCCTAAAATATAAAAGCCTGAAGTTTTCAGGCTTTACTTTTTACTCATGACCGTAACTGGCACTTTCTCATCATAATCTACTCATGAACATACTAATCACAGGCGCTACTGGATTTATTGGTAAGTTTTTGGTAGACTATGCCTTGGCGGAAAACCTCAATGTCTTTGCCGCAGTCAGAAAGTCTAGCAACAGGTCTAGTCTGGCGGGCAAGCAAGTAGGTTTTGTAGAATTAGACCTCTCTTCAGCAACCAGCCTCACCACTTCGTTAAACGAATTTGTAAAAACACATGGATCGATCGACTATGTCATCCACAATGCAGGCATCACTAAAACTACAAAAAACTCAGACTACGACCTCGTCAATTACCAATACACCATTCATTTGATCAAGGCACTCGAAAGTACAGGACAGCCTATTAAGAAATTTACGCTAATTAGCAGCTTGGCAGCCTCATCGCCAGGGCAGGGAGATCAAATGATCACTATAGACCAATCAGGAGATCCAGTTTCTGCCTATGGCTGGAGCAAGAAAAAAGCGGAGGAATATATAGCACAACAATGTTCGCTACCTTATGTAATTTTGCGTCCGCCACCAGTTTTCGGGCCTGGCGACAAAGACATGTTTCCTGTTTTTGATTTAGTGAATAAAAATCTTGAATTATATGTGGGGGGAAAACTACAATTGTTGTCCTTTATATATGTGAAAGATTTGGCTAGAGGTATCGTAACCGCTACTACTTCGGATATTAAAAACAAGAAGTATTTTTTATCAGACAATGGGCAATATAACAACGAAAAGTTCAACTTGCTGATCAAAAAATGTCTAAACAAGAAAACTTTAAAAATTAAGCTACCACTGTTTGTGGTATATATCGTGGCCTTTTTCTCAGAGATCTATACTCGGATTACTGGAAATTTGTCGCAACTCAATATTGAAAAAATAAAAGAACTCAAATGTTCGAACTGGATGTGCGATTCACGAGATTTCTACAAGGATTTGGCCATAGAGCCAAAGTACACCCTTGAGCAAGGAGTCCAAGAAACCGTAGACTGGTATAAAAACGAGCATTGGTTAAAATAGCGTTAAAATAGAATATAGATGTCAGACAAAATTACAATTCAGGAGCCTAAAGGAAAACTAGGCATTCTAACCCCAGGAATGGGTGCGGTATCTACTACCTTCATGGCAGGAGTACTGAGTGTCAGAAACGGATTTTCTGATCCAATTGGGTCATTAACCCAAATGGGCACAATCAGACTGGGTAAAAGAACCGAAAAAAGAAACCCATTAATCAAAGATTTCATTCCATTGGCTCCATTAGAAGATGTAGTACTAGGTGGATGGGATGTATTTGAAGACAACGCTTACGAAGCGGCTATGCACGCTAAAGTGCTTGACAAAGACTTGCTCAATCAATTGAAAGATGAGCTAGAAAAAATCAAGCCTATGAAGGCCGTATTCGACAAAAACTATGTAAAAAGGCTAGAAGGCACGCACATCAAAACTGGCTATGCCAACAAGATGGAATTGGCAGAAGCGCTCATGGAAGACATGAGAAAATTTAAAGAAGAAAATGGTTGCGACAGACTTGTAATGGTATGGTGCGGGTCTACCGAGATCTATATCGAAGAAGGCGAAGTACATTCCTCTTTGGAAAAGCTAGAAGAAGGCATGAGAAACAACCACCCAGACATTGCACCTAGTATGCTTTATGCTTACGCTGCTGCTAAAATGGGCGTTCCTTATGCTAACGGTGCTCCAAACCTTTCTTGCGATGTAGATGCTATCGTAGAGTTGGCGAAGAAAACAGGGACACCTATCGCTGGTAAAGATTTCAAAACTGGCCAGACATTGATGAAAACGATCTTGGCTCCAGGCTTGAAAGCGAGATCTTTGGGTATCGATGGCTGGTTTTCTACCAACATCCTTGGCAACAGAGATGGTGAAGTATTGGACGATCCAGACAACTTCAAAACTAAAGAAGTATCTAAGCTTGGCGTACTCGAAGACGTACTAGAGCCAGATCTTCATCCTAAACTTTATGGTGATCTTTACCACAAAGTAAGAATCAACTACTACCCACCTAGAGGCGACGACAAAGAAGGTTGGGACAACATCGACATCAAAGGATGGTTGGGCTACAAAATGCAGATCAAAGTAGACTTTCTATGTAAAGACTCTATTCTTGCAGCTCCATTGGTACTTGACTTAGCTTTGTTCTTGGACTTGGCTGCTAGAGCAGGTATGAAAGGTGGTATCCAAGAATGGTTGTCATTCTACTTGAAGTCTCCACAAGCGGCTAAAGGATTGAAACCACAGCATGATATCTTTGTACAACTAATGAAGTTGAAAAATACTTTGAGATACTTGGCAGGTGAAGATTTGATCACCAACCTAGGACTTGATTACTACGATTGATACATTCAATCTTTAGATAAAACGAAATCCCTATTGCTCTTGAGTGATAGGGATTTTTTTATCTTAAAAAGGTGTTTTTGAAATTCTCTACTTTGACCTGCTCGCCTACAATTACCATCACCATATCAGTGTCTATCTCCATAGTGGCAGACGGATTCAACTCAAACTTCCCCTCTTTATCTTTCACCCCTACGATAGTCACTCCAGAGCGATTTCTGACATCCATAAACTCAATCGACTGGCCTTGATATTCTGATTTCAAATTGCCTGCCTGAATCTCTTCTAGAAGCAGCCCTAGGTTCTGCCGTCCAGAAAGCTGATCCAAATATTCGATCACAAAAGGCTTGGTGATGTGCTGTGCCATATGCAAGCCACCTATGGCATCTGGCAATATCACATGCGCTGCTCCTGCTTGTTTAAGCTTCTGAATAGAACGCTCCTCCGAAGCCCTCGATATGATACGCAAATTCGTATTGAGTTCTTTGGCAGTGAGCGTCAAGAATACATTTTCGGCGTCATTAGCAATAGAGGTGATCAGTGCTTTGGCTTTGTGTATCCCCGCCTCCTCCAGTACTTCGTCTTGTGTGCAATCACCCAAGATAAACTTGTATTTTTTTACATTTTGGATAAGATCCAATAACTGCTCGTCTTTGTCTATGACTACAAAATCAACTCCCTGACTTTTCAACTCTTCACAAGCTCTGTTGCCATTTCTACCAAAACCGCAAACAATGATATGGTCTTTCATTTTTTCAACTTCTTTGCCTAATACAAATTTATGATACAATCTATTCAACTCTCCTTCAAACAGGTAGGTGGACAAGATTGATACCACATAGGCAAATATCATCAAGTTGAATATGATATAGATGCTAGCAAATAATCTCCCTTGCTCAGATAGCGGATGTACCTCGTTGAACCCCACGGTGGAAAACGTAATAACCGCCATGTAAAAAGACTCTACCCAAGAAAATTTTTCTATCCAATAAAATCCAAAAGTACCTATGCTCAACGAACTCAGCAGCAAAGTCGCGCTGATGAAAAATTTTCGAATGTCTCTATAATTATCAGAACGAAACATGAGCCGCTTATCGACTGGGGTTACCTGAACTTTGAGGCTTTTCCTCGATTTTTACTGGTCGCTTTGGAATGGGTTTATCTCTAAACCTAAGCTTGTAAATCACATAATAATTGAAGCCAAACTGACCGTTCTTATCTGCCTTACCAAAGCCCGGAATCTCATATGGCATCAGTTCTCCATAACTCGATAAATCCTTCGCAAATTTAAATCTCAGCGTGTACCCCAAATACAATGGGCCTGCTATTTGCACGTTGATACCCAAGTTAGCTTCAAACCACCTGGCTTTCATATCGTCATTGGCATATGTGATTTGATCTGCTCCCCAGCCTACATCTTCTTGGCTATAATTGATCTTGTCACTAAAGGTGCTTTGGGCATACATTAATCCAAAAAATATACTACTTCGATGCTTATTGTACGGCATCAGATTGATGTGTGGCCCTACTCTGAAAAACGTACCCTCAGACGAATAATCAAAATCATCACCTATAGGGTTTATTTTATCTACTCCAAAATCGGCCGCCAAATAGTAATAATGGAAATCAATTTTAGAATGAAACTCTAATTTAGTTTCATCAGAAAATGCCGTCTTTCCTAGCCCTACTACATCTGCAGCAAAGATTATTTCAGAAGGTTTAAAGTCTTTTTCCGTTTCCTGAGCTATCACATTCCAGCCCAAAAAAAGAAAAATCAGACTAGTTATATATCTTAATATTCTCATCTATTGAAACGTCGATAAAGGTAGAAACCAATTCATAAGTATATGACGAACCCTCTACATTGAGTTCATCATAAAAGAAAGAAGGACCGCATTCCTCTGACAGCCATTCGAGTTCTTTGGTGTAGCTCAGTGTCAGCGTGTCTACCGACGTGCTACTCACAAACACGTAGGTCACTTGCTCTGCTTCAGGGTTTAGGTTCAAATCAAAACTTGCCAATGAATCTGCTGAAGTATAAAATATTTGATCCGTACTACACTCTGTGACTCCTACAAACTTCATGTAGTGAGCCGTAGAGTCATCCTCGTTATAAAAATTCACCCGGATGCTGCTTTTAGGCACACTCAAATTACAATCAGGCTCTTTGCCACAAGCCCACAACATTAAAATCCCAAAGCAAAGAATGACTGTTTCGCGCATTTTAAAATTCAAGAATATTTTCTTTTTTTTGATTGACTTATCGGGCGCTAAGATACTGATATATATTGAATCCATGCGGCGTTATAGCTACCAGACGCTCATGGGCATAAGCGATTTTTAAAAACTTCAAATCCCCTAATGGTACCGTCTTATTCTCTCCTTCGTAAAGGTGAACCATCTGAAGCTGACCGTCTTGTTGGAAATAAATATAATCCTTGTCGAACCCTACCTCTTCGGGTGCTTCTTTCATCAATTGAAACAAGTAATTCCCAATATTGTCAAACACCAAAACACCCGCCGACCTATCCACGATATACAGACGATTCTGATGAGAATGAAAGGACAGTATCTCTGCTTGGTGTTGGCTGAGTACTTGCGCCAATGATTTCTGCTCCAACAACCTATTCTGACGTGTATCGATCAGTTTCAACGAAAAATCAGAAATATCCAACACCCACAGGGCTTGCTGAAAATTAGGCGCTACGTCTTCTATATAACCCAGTCCGAAATCTGCTAAGCGGTACCTCACTGGTGATGACAAATACCTATTGAGAAACACAAACTCCTGCAAATCCTCATAAAAGAGCCCTACTTTCAATTGGGATACTGCTGTAATTTCTTGAATACGCGCTACCTGCACAGGGGCATACTCCACAAGAAATTTGCCTTCCGTCGTGTACTTCGCCACAGCTCCTTGATCATCTGCCACATAGATATTGCCCATCTGATCCAGTGCAAACTGCTCTATACCTTGACGCGCCACACTTTTTGTCAATTGCCATGGCTGGCCAGACGACAAACACGGCAGCCCCAGTCCGATCAACAGAAATAGAAAATGCCTCACTTATCGTATTTTTTTAATACTAACTCTTGTCCGTCATACACTGCATAAGAACTTCCCACTACCCACTCGCCCAAATTGACATAAGTAGCCTGCTCTCCGAGCGCATGCTTGCCTGCTATGTGCCGATGCCCATAGACATAAAAATCATGTGGTTGTTCTTTTTGAATTTCCCTACTATGAATAACAAGCCACTCCTTGTCACCAAAAAAAACCAATGGCTCCTCTTCTTGGGCTAAACGGCTGTCTTTAGACCACCACTTGGCTACGGCTATACCTATGTCTGGGTGCAACCATCTAAACATCCATTGGCACAATGGGTTAGTAAATATTCTCTTAAAGAATTTGAATTTTCGATCTCCTGGCCCTAAACCATCTCCATGTGCCAGATAGAATTTATGATTTCCTATATGAAAAGACTCAGGCTTTTTGTATAACTCGGCACCTATTTCGGCATGCAGATAATCCTGCAACCAGAGGTCGTGATTACCAGAGAAAATGATGATTTTGATTCCTCTATCAGCCAGTTCGGCCAGTTTCCCTAAAAGTCTTACAAACCCCTTAGGCACAGCCTGTTTGTATTCAAACCAAAAATCAAAAATATCTCCAAGTAGGAATATGGCTTGTGCATCTGGAGCAATCTGCCCCAACCATTGTACGATGTGCTTTTCCCTATCGAGGGATTGTTTGTGATTGGGTACACCCAAATGAAAATCACTGGCAAAGTAGATTTTCTTGTTTTTTTCTAATTCAGACAGGGCAATATTCATCTGAAAAAAATTTGGGGCTATGAATCATAGCCCCAATTTATTGTTTTATTTAGAATCTTTTGTTGTTTCCTCTAGATTCTCAGGAGCAGAAGGCAGCTTATCTTCTTCGCTCTCTACTTCTGTTTTTATCTCAGATTTCAACTCTTCGATGGCTTTCTCATTTTTGATTTCTTCTTCTCCCTTAGGTCCCAAAGCGCCATTGGTAAAAGCTTTATAGTTAGTGTCTTTTTCAAACGGGCGCTTACCGATCAACTGCTCTAGATCAGCTTGGAAAATAATTTCTTTCTCCAACAACTCTATCGCAATTTTTTCCAACTGCTCACGCTTATCACTGAGCAATTGTTTGGTTCTTGCATACGCCTCGTCCACGATTTTCTTCACTTCCTTATCGATCAGCTCAGCTGTCGCTTCAGAATACGGTTTGTTAAAATTGTATTCTGATTGCTTCGAATCATAGAATGAAATATTGCCAATGGCTGAATTCATACCATAAACAGTAACAATACTATAGGCCATTTTAGTAATTCGCTCCAAGTCGCTTAATGCGCCTGTAGAGATCTTACCAAATACTATTTCTTCGGCGACTCTACCGCCCAGCGCCATACACATCTCATCCATGAGCTGTTCTGTCTGATGCAAATGCTGCTCTCTTGGTAGATACTGTGCATATCCAAGGGCTGCATACCCTCTAGGCACAATACTGACCTTCACCAAAGGATCCGCATGTTCTAAATACCATCCAGCCACTGCATGACCTGCCTCATGATAGGCCACAATCTTCTTCTCTTCTGGAGAAATAATTTTAGTCTTTTTCTCCAATCCTCCGATCACACGGTCGATTGCGTCTTGAAAATCTTTAGAATCAACTGCTTTTTTATCTTTACGAGCAGCAATCAAAGCAGCTTCGTTACACACATTGGCGATTTCAGCACCTGCAAAGCCAGGCGTCTGAGCTGCCAATTCTCTAGAATCTACTTCCTTATCTATCTTGATAGGACCCAAATGCACTTTGAATATGGCATCTCTTCCTACAATATCTGGTTTGTCAATGCTGATTTGTCTATCGAATCTACCAGGTCTCAACAAGGCAGAATCCAACACATCTGGGCGGTTGGTAGCTGCAAGGATAATGACCCCTGTATCGGTAGAAAATCCATCCATTTCTACAAGTAAAGAGTTTAAAGTATTTTCTCTTTCATCGTTAGAACCTGGCATTTGCCCCTTGCCTCTAGATCGGCCAATCGCATCGATCTCATCGATAAACACGATACACGGTGCTTTTTCTTTGGCTTGCTTAAACAAGTCTCTTACTCTGGCAGCTCCCACTCCTACAAACATTTCTACAAAGTCCGAACCAGACAAAGTGAAAAATGGAACAGCCGCTTCGCCTGCCACGGCTTTCGCCAATAAGGTCTTTCCTGTGCCAGGAGGACCTACTAAAAGGGCTCCTTTAGGGATTTTTCCGCCTAGTTTGGTAAACTTCGAGGGGTTCTTCAAAAAGTCTACAATTTCTTTTACTTCTTCTTTGGCTTCATCCAATCCTGCTACGTTATCAAAAGTGATCTTCACTTTGTTTTCTGCATCGAATAGTGCCGCCTTAGATTTTCCAATATTGAATATCTGTCCACCAGGGCCTCCGCCCCCTGTCATTCGTCTCATCAATAACCAAAACCCAAGGATGATGATGATAAAGAAACCAGAATTCAAAAACACATGTGTGTAATCCGACCTGTCATCTACTAGATACTCATAGTCGGCATCAGATTTCAGTTGACTATCCAGTATCTCTTTCTTTTTAGCAAAGATGTCTATGCTTTCAACTTTAAAGAAATACTGAGGCCCAGTAGATTGTACACCAAATCGATTCTGCTGTTCCAACTGGACTTTATATTTGCTATTTTGTAACGCCTCGTCTTTAAGGGTCACTTCTACAATTTTCTGATTACCTATCAGCACGACCTTTTGTACGTCGTTGCTCAGCACCATTTGCTCAAACCTCTTGAAAGATATTTCTACTGCAGAATTGTTATTCGAAAAGTACGAGATGCCAAAAATGAATGCCATTAATCCAAAAATCACCCATATCTGGTAATTCGGCTTGTTAGGCTGAGTCGTACTATTCTTTCTCGGTTTATCCGCCATTATTAATAATTTATAAAATTGTGTTTAACGCCTCGTGGCTGATTTAGTTTTCTTCTTCTATAGAAGTGATGATAGCATCGCCCCACAGTTTTTCTAAGGAATAAAATTCTCTGCGGTCTTTTCTAAAGATGTGCACCACTACATTAGCATAATCCATCAAGATCCACTCTTTGCTTTCTTTTCCTTCTTTTCTCCATGGCTTATCTGAAGTGGTCTTATTTACGACGTCTTCTACAGAATCAGATATGGCGTCAATTTGTGTGTCAGAATTACCAGAGCAAATTACAAAAAAATCGGCAACAGCATTGCCTATGTTTCTCAAATCAATCAGTACAATATCAGAAGCCTTCTTTTCCAACATTCCCTTCACCACTGCGTCACTCAATGTTTTAGAATTTTGAGCTTCTTTTATTTCTGTCATGCTTTGTCTCTAAATTTACCACAAAATTAACCAATTTAAGTTGCATAAATTCTTTGCCAAAACTCAATTCCTTGGAAAAAAGGTTCTTTTTCTGTCACAATGTCATTCTACCAATGACATAGCCGCTGGGCTATTGAAAGAAAAAAAACAACTAGAGGGGACTACTGTGATCACAGCCGATCAAACCAACGGCAGAGGCCAACGTGGCAACACTTGGGAGTCTGAGCCAAATAAAAATGCGACTTTCTCTCTCATTCTGAAACCAACCATCATTCCAGCACAACATCAGTTTCAGTTGCACATCATTACTACACTAGCTATTCATGCTACTTTATTCCCTTTATTAGGAAAAGAGCTAAAAATAAAATGGCCCAACGACATCTATTATGGAGATCAAAAATTGGGAGGGATTCTGATAGAAAACACTCTTAAAGGTCAGCACATAGAGACGGCTATTATAGGCATAGGTCTGAATGTGAACCAAATTCAATTCCATACTTCATCGGCCACTTCACTGCAAGAAATTACAGGAGAAACGTACAACGTGAATGAATTGATCGAACAACTATTGATCGAATTAGAAAAAAAATATTTAGCCCTCAAAGGTAATGAGCTGAAAAACCTTGAATTTCAATACTTACGCAGGTTATACCGATTCGAAACAGACAGCTTATACGAAACCGCTGGCCGTCCATTTCATGGTAAAATCACGGGCATAAATCCCTTAGGTTTATTGCAAATTCAAGAAAACGAAATGAGGCACGAATTTGCATTCAAAGAAGTCAAGTATTTATAAACAAAGTAGCCATTTTTACGTCACCATTTTATCAATTAGTTTTGCAGTCGCAATTAGAAAAATATTAAGTAATGATAGATACAGCATCAAAATTTAAGGTTAAAGATATTAGCCTGGCCGAATGGGGTCGAAAAGAAATCAAACTAGCCGAAGCTGAAATGCCTGGTTTGATGTCTCTCAGAGAAGAGTATGGACAAAGCAAGCCTCTAGCTGGCGCTAGAATCGCAGGATGCCTTCACATGACGATCCAGACAGCAGTTTTAATCGAAACATTGTTAGAGTTAGGTGCTGAGGTGACTTGGTCCTCTTGCAATATTTTCTCTACACAGGATCATGCCGCAGCTGCAATCGCACAAGCCAACATCCCAGTATATGCTTGGAAAGGCATGAACGAAACAGAATTTGATTGGTGTATCGAACAAACATTGTTTGCCTTTGAAGGAGGTAAGCCCTTGAACATGATCTTGGATGATGGCGGTGATCTGACCAACATGGTACTAGACAGATACCCTGAATTGGTGAAAGATATCAAAGGATTGTCCGAAGAAACTACCACTGGAGTACACCGTCTCCAAGAAAGAGAAGAAAAAGGCACATTACCGATGCCTGCCATCAACGTAAATGACTCTGTAACCAAATCTAAATTTGACAACAAATATGGATGTAAAGAGTCTCTCGTAGATGCGATCCGTCGTGCAACCGACGTGATGATGGCTGGTAAAGTAGCCCTAGTAGCTGGGTACGGTGACGTAGGAAAAGGATCTGCCGCTTCGCTCAAAGGTGCTGGCGCAAGAGTCATTGTGACCGAGATCGATCCTATCTGTGCGCTACAGGCAGCTATGGACGGTTTTGAAGTGAAGAAAATGGACAACGGTGTGGCAGAGGCCGACATCATCGTAACCACTACTGGCAACAAAGACATTGTAGTAGGTCGCCATTTTGAAAAAATGAAAGACAAAGCCATCGTTTGTAACATTGGGCATTTTGACAATGAGATTGATGTTTCTTGGTTGAATTCAAATGCGAAGAAAACAGAAATCAAACCACAAGTAGACCTCTATGAGCTGAATGGCAAAGAAATTATCCTTTTAGCAGAAGGTAGATTGGTAAACTTAGGTTGCGCTACTGGCCACCCTTCGTTTGTAATGTCTAATTCGTTTACCAACCAGACGTTGGCTCAAATCGAATTATGGACCAATAATGATGCTTATGAAAACAAAGTCTATATGCTACCTAAGCATTTAGATGAGAAAGTAGCCAGACTACACTTGTCTAAAATCGGCGTAGAGCTAGACGTATTGAGTGCAGATCAGGCAGAATATATCGGCGTGACTCCAGAAGGGCCATACAAACCTGAGTATTATAGATATTAATTTTTGCAACAAGCAATCCAAAAAGCCACTTAGACTCGTAGGTTTTCAGAGTCAAGTGGCTTTTTTTATGGCCTTGTGGAGTTAAGGCTACCAATTAATTTATTTACTTAACAAAACCACATAGATTTAAGAACGTAGGATCGTATGTTCATACACGTAAAATGGACAGCATTCAAAACCAATGGAAGAATCTCCAACCAAAAACGACTACACCAATCAAGCAAAGGATAAAATCTTCAATGAAGAATTTATGCCTCACATTCGTGCAATGTACAATTTTGCGCATCGGCTGACCTATGATGAAGACGACGCCAAAGATCTGGTACAAGACACCTTCATGAAATCCTATCGTTTTATAAATTCCTTTCAGCAAGGAACTAATGCGAAAGCGTGGCTGTTCAGGATCATGAAAAATAGTTTCATCAACGATTTTCGTAAAAAAAGCAAACAACCAACAAAAGTAGATTATCAGGAAGTAGAAGGCTATTACAACTCTGAAGGCACTCAAAAAGCTGTCACTACAGACTTGAGAATAGACACGGTAAAAAACCTCATCGGCGATGAAATCACCAATGCATTAGCAGCACTGGATATCGACTTTAGGACAGTGATTATCCTGTGCGACCTCGAAGGATTCACCTATGAAGAAATGGCTAAAATATTAGACATTCCAATAGGTACAGTGAGGTCGAGACTGCATAGAGCAAGAAACCTATTGAAAGAAAAATTGCAGTCCTATGCACAGAGCATGGGATATTAATAATTAAATTTGCGGCTATTGTGAGCTTGAAAAAACTGGTAAACGAAATAAAATTCCGAACAGGAACGGCTAAATGCACCGAATACTTGGAGCTGGTTCAACGGGTGTTAGACGGCCAGGCCAGTCGGTCTCAAGAAGTCTATTTAAAAAGACATCAGAAAATGTGTCTGAAATGCCTCGAACGTTTCAATATTGACCAAGAAATAAAAAAGCTCATCCAATTGAAACTGGCAAGCAGAGAAGTTCCTGAAGGGCTTGCTGAAGCCATCAAAACGAAAATCGCAAAATCCGCTTAATTCATGCAAAAAGGCAAAGCCATTATATTTTCCGCTCCTTCTGGCTCAGGAAAAACAACCATCGTCAAACATATCCTTTCCAAATTTCCAAATATAGAATTTTCCATTTCTGCCTCTACAAGAGACAAAAGAGGAAGATCGGAAACCAACGGAAAGGATTACCATTTTTTGAGCCCCGAAGAATTCAAAACCAAGATTGATAACGACGAATTTGTCGAATGGGAAGAAGTATACGAAGGCAATTTCTACGGCACACTCAAGTCCGAGGTAGAACGCATCTGGTCCAAAGGACACCATGTGATATTCGACGTAGACGTAAAGGGAGGGATTAGTTTAAAGCAATACTTTGCGGATGATGCCCTATCCATTTTCGTAAAAGTGAAAGACATGGATGTATTGGCTGAGCGACTCAAAGATCGTGGCACGGAAGATCAAGCCAGTCTTTCAAGAAGATTGTACAAAGCGAAATTCGAAATGTCTTTTGAAAATAAATTTGACACTACATTGGTCAACGACAAGCTAGAAGAGTCATTTGCCAATGCTGAGAAGTTGATTGGAGACTTTTTGAAATAAGCGCTAGATTAGGCTTATGAAAGTTGGACTCTTTTTTGGTTCGTTCAATCCCATACATATTGGACACATGATTATCGCCCAGACGATGATAGATAGCGGACATATCGACGAACTATGGTTTGTAATTAGTCCACAAAACCCATTCAAAAAGAACAAGAACCTACTCCATGAGTTTGATCGACTAGATATGGTAGATGCTGCAATAACAGGCCACACCCAGTTTCGTACTTCAGATGTAGAATTTAACCTACCCAAGCCAAGCTACACTGCACATACACTAGCGGTACTGTGCGAAAAACATCCAGACAAAGCGTTTTCATTGATTATAGGTGGAGACAATTTGGCTTCGTTTCACAAATGGAAAAATCATGAAACTATTTTAGCGCATCATAACTTGCTTGTCTATCCTCGCCCCAACACCAAAACACCTCAAATCGCTTTAACTGATCGTATTCATTTTGTGAATGCTCCATTATTGGATATTTCAGCTACATTTATTCGCACGAAAATAAAAAATGGGCACTCGATTAAATATCTAGTGCCCACTGAAGTCGAATTATTTATCGACAGAAAGAAATTCTATCAATAGAAAGTTAATACCTCGGGGCAAGCCCACGAGGTATTAACTTTCTAATCGGTTAAATCGTCATTATATCTTTTTCTTTGACCACAACTAGTTCGTCGATCAAAACCACATGCTTGTCTGTAAGCTTCTGCACTTCTGCTTCTGCACCTTTTACTGCATCTTCCGACACCCCTTCTTTTATCAAAGCCTTGAGCGAATCGTTTGTGTCTTTTCTTACGTTTCTGACACTTATTTTACCGTTTTCGGCTTCGGCCCTCACTTGTTTCATCAAACCCAATCTTCGTTCCTCAGTCAAAGGAGGAATATTGATTCTGATTTGCTCTCCATCGTTTTGAGGATTCAAACCTAAATCACTATTGATAATGACTCTTTCGATTTCACCCAAAATACTTTTTTCGAATGGCTTGATAGAAAGCGTACGTGCATCTGGAGTAGTCACAGAAGACACCTGATTGATCGGAGTCATCGTACCGTAGTATTCTACCATTAGACCATCGAGCATATTAGGCATGGCTTTGCCTGCTCGAATTTTCAAGAGTTCTTGTTGACAATGATTCACAGATTTGTCCATTAGTTCCCTGGCCTCTTCCAAATACATTTCAATTTCTTCCATTACTATATTTTATTATTTCAATTGATTCATTCAAAGATAATGATTTCAAAAAAACTAACTTAAGAGATCAGTGTGCCTACTTCCTCACCTGCCACAATAGCTTTCAGATTTCCAGATTTGTTCATATCAAAGACTATAATTGGCAAATTGTTTTCTTGACACAGAGTGAAAGCAGTCATGTCCATCACGTTGAGCCCTTTTTCATATACTTCTTGAAAACTAATCTGAGGATATTTGGTAGCAGTAGTATCTTTCTCTGGGTCTGCAGTATATACACCATCTACCCTGGTGCCTTTTAGCACCACATCTGCTTCCATCTCAATGGCTCGCAAGCTTGCAGTAGAGTCTGTAGTAAAATATGGATTACCTATCCCTGCTCCAAAGATGACTATTCTTCCTTTTTCGAGATGACGCACAGCTCTTCTTTTAATAAAAGGCTCGCAGACTTCTTCTATTTTGATGCCCGACATTAGGCGTGTATACATGCCTGTTTTCTCTAAAGCCGACTGCAGAGCCATGGCATTGATCACTGTGGCCAGCATGCCCATATAATCGCCCTGTACTCTGTCTATGCCTGAACTTTCTGCCTGTACGCCTCTGAAAATATTGCCCCCTCCGATGACGATAGCAATTTCTACTCCTAGGTCCTTGACCTCTTTGATCTCATTCACATATTGTTCAAGTCTGACTGCGTCTATACCGTACTGCTTATCGCCCATCAAGGCTTCGCCACTCAGCTTCAACAATATTCTTTTATACTTCATCGGTGATTTGTTATTATTGATTTGGACAAAAATTTCACAAAGATAGGAGGGAATTTGAGACTTGGTATTTATAACGAAAGTAAAATTTTGCCTTTTTCCACACTTTCGCCTTTGACAGCGAAAAGTTCGCTGATCACCCCGTCAGAAGGGCATTTGATGACGTTTTCCATTTTCATGGCTTCAAGAATAAGCAGATGATCTCCCTTCTTCACTTCTTGTCCTTTAGCAACCAACACATCCAAAATAAGACCAGGCATAGGAGCTTTTACGTCTTTTTCTCCAGACTGTCCCACAGATTCCATACCCAGCTTAGCCAATAACAAATCAAGATTATCCTTTACACTTACCGTATAAGGCGTATTATTCACTTTAACGTTCACGGTCTTTTCTTCCTTGTTTACTGATAGTACTTTGGTCTGGTAGGATTTATGATTGACCAAAAAATGCAGATCTCCATCACCAGATTGGGCGAGATCGAAATTGAAGGGTTGGCCATTGAGCAGGAACTGATCCTGCTCTTGGTCTATTTCGTAGGAATTTACTCCGATTTGGGCTTTTTTCATTTTTGTGCTGTTTGAGTCAAAAATAACAGCCTTGACCCAAACCACCACAACTCGCAGGGAATTTATCCCAGCTGAATAGGACGACTCATACTTTCATCTAGTGAAATAAAGGTTTCCGTTCTATCAATACCGTCTACTTTCTGGATTTTATCATGCAAAACTTCACGAAGGTGATTAGTGTCTCTGCAATGTATTTTAATAAATATATTATAGTTACCTGTGGTGTAGTGAATCTTGACTACCTCAGGAATATCACGAAGCTTGTCTACTACTACATCATATAGGGAACTCTTTTGAAGATATATTCCTAAAAAACAGGTCACATCAAATCCCAATTTAGAATAGTCCAATTGTAACGTAGTACCTTTTACTACCCCCAATTCTTCCATTTTTTTCATTCGTACGTGTACCGTACCTCCAGACACGTAAACCTTTTTGGCTATTTCAGTATAAGGTGTCTTTGCATCCTGCATTAGATGTGAAAGGATCTTCAAATCCACATCATCAATTTCATAATTTTTCGGCATGATTCAATACTGATTTTAGTAATTATTCAACAATATTAATAATATATTAAATGATATGTAAATATTTTACTCATTTTATGTGATATTTTTAATATAACAGGCTTTTCCTTAATTTTACATCATCAAAACAAACGAAAAGACGTTCTTTTGTTTAATACTGTAGGGTGATGAAACAGGCAGCCATGCCCTCCTATCTCGGGGGTGGAGATTTTGGATAAATCGCTCCTTGCGACTAACTACTCCGTGGAGGTTCGAATCCTTCTCCTACAGCTATCATTTTTGGGTTAATGTTGTTTAATGAAAGAGTCTGGTTTACCAGACTCTTTTCATTTATACCCCTCAGAGCCCTCAAACAGCCTTTTACAAGCATCACAGCACACATCAATACATATTTCGCAATATAAACGCTCAATTTAAAGCTTGTTTTGCGAATTCATCAATATTTTTTATCAATTAGTAAAAACAATGTATTTATTGATCTGTTTTAGTGTAAAATTTTCAACATTCAGATGGTTTTACTACCTTTGAATTATCAAAACAAACGAAAAGACGTTCTTTTGTTTAATACTGTAGGGTGATGAAACAGGCAGCCATGCCCTCCTCTCTCGGGGGTGGGGAACTGGGACAAATTCCAATTAATATTGGAGCTAACTACTCCGTGAAGGTTCGAATCCTTCTCCTACAGCTATCATTTTTGGGTTAATGTTGTTTAATGAAAGAGTCTGGTTTACCAGACTTTTTTCATTTACACCCTTTCCTACTCAAAATGTGTCTTTCACATTTTTGATAATTCCACTCTCATTAAGCATCTTTAAAGGACTTTTATGTTTCACATCCGCATATTGTGAAATACGACCTTTAAGCATTAACAAAAACAACATGGCTAATCATACTTGGTTTAAACACTACCCAAAAGGAATTCCTCATACCATCAACCCAGATGAATACAGTTCTCTTGCAGAACTTTTCCAAGTCGGGTTTGAAAAATATAGCCACTTGCCCGCAATGGAAAACATGGGCAAATGTCTCTCCTACCAAGAGCTCAATAGTGCTGTAGACCTATTCGCCAGCTACTTACAAAACCACACAAGCCTGAAAAAAGGCGATCGTATTGCAATCCAGATGCCTAATCTCTTGCAATACCCCGTAGCGATGTTTGCAGCACTGAAATGTGGACTAGTGGTAGTCAACACCAACCCTCTCTATACCCCAGAAGAAATGAAGCACCAGTTTATTGACTCTGGAGCCAAAGCAATTGTCATTCTAGAAAACTTTGCCTGCAACCTAGAGCAGATACTTCCTCAAACGTCTATCGAAATCATAATCACTACCGAAATAGGCGATTTGCTTGGAGGCTTAAAGAAGCACATTACCAATTTTGTAGTAAAGCGAATCAAAGGCATGGTTCCTTCCTTTTCTTTACCTTCAGCCATTTCATTCAATCAAGCACTTAAATTAGGAGAAAGTACTTCTTTCCAAAAGATAACTCTTTCTGGTGATGAGATTGCTTTCTTACAATACACAGGTGGCACCACGGGTGTTTCCAAGGGCGCCATGCTCACACATCGAAACCTAATCGCCAATCTAGAGCAAGTCTGTGCTTGGATGAGCATCATGCTCGAAGAAGGGAAAGAAACCGTGATCACTGCTCTCCCACTGTATCACGTGTTTGCACTCACCTGCAATTGCTTGGTCATGTTTAAACTTGGCGCAAAAAATGTCCTAATTACCAATCCACGAGACATGCCAGGCTTTGTAAAGGAATTGTCGAAACATCCATTTTCCATTATTACAGGTGTAAATACACTATTCAATGGGCTGCTAAATCAAGAAAAATTTGCAGCAATCGATTTTTCCAAACTCAAAGTCGCTTTCGGTGGAGGTATGGCGGTGCAACAAATCGTTGCAGAGAAATGGCTCAAAATCACAGGGTCACCATTAGCCGAAGGTTATGGCCTAACAGAAACAGCACCAGTACTCACAACCAATCCACTAGACGGGACGGACAGAGTAGGTACAATAGGACTACCAATACCTAGTACAGAGATAAAAATGCTTGATGACGATGGCAACGAAGTAGCTCAAGGCGAACCAGGAGAATTGTGCGCAAAAGGCCCGCAGGTCATGAAAGGCTACTGGAATCGACCAGAAGACACTGCACAAGTGATGGATGGAGAATGGTTTAAAACAGGTGATATTGCGACCATCGACAGCGATGGGTTTATCAGAATCGTAGACAGAAAAAAAGAAATGATCTTAGTTTCAGGATTCAATGTCTACCCAAATGAAATAGAAGATGCCATAGCAAAACACGAAAAAGTACTGGAAGTAGGAGCCATAGGCGTACCTGACGCAAAGTCTACAGAAGCAGTAAAAATATTTATTGTCAAAAAAGACGAATCACTCACAGTGGAAGAAATAAAAGCCCATGCACATAAAATTCTTACTGGGTATAAATGCCCCAAGCATGTAGAATTCACCAAAGAATTGCCCAAATCCAACGTAGGCAAGATCCTACGAAGAGTTCTCAAAGAGCAAGATGCCAAGGTAAATGCCTATGAATAACATTCAATTAATATAGGATTTGAGTTTTTATCCTACTTTTGCGACTCAAGGAAACATTACAATCAACAAAGTAAATCTCATGAAGAAGTATCTATTAGCCATTTTACTCAGTATACCCGCTACCATTTACGCACAATCAGACACCACTTACTGGAACAAAGGAGGGTCGTTTGGTCTCAATTTCACACAATCCTCATTAACCAACTGGTCTGCTGGAGGTAGCAATACCGTCGCAGGTGCTGTATATTTCAACTACATCTTTGATTATCAGAAAGAAAGTGTACTTTGGCAAAATACCATCGACATGGGTATTGGGTGGATCAAGGAAGCCAGAAGTTCTAGCCAAAAAGCCGACGATAGATTGGTACTCACCTCTAGCTACGGTAGAAAAATAACTTCAACTAACGATAAGTGGTACTACAATGCAACCATCGACTTCAGAACACAATTCGCTAATGGATACAATGAAGACGACGTAGAACACAACAGTCCGATATCAAAATTTTTAGCCCCTGGCTACTTGATGGCTTCAATGGGTATCGACTGGAGACCAAATGAGTACTTCAACGTAACTCTAAGCCCTGTGACAGGTAAATTCACTTTCGTGAATGACGATGCACTATCTGCTGCTGGTGCTTTTGGTGTAGATCCCGGCAAAAAATCAAGAGCCGAATTTGGAGCTAGTTTAAAAGCGACCTTCAACAAAGAAATTTTCACCAATGGACATTTCACTTCCAACCTACTCCTATTCACTGATTACATTGAAAGCAATGGCAAAGTAGATGTGAACTGGGAAAACATATTGACACTAAAAGTAAACAGCTGGTTATCTGCTAACATTTACAATCAAATCATATATGATTATGATATCAAATTTTATGACGTAGATGCAAATGGCGACAATATCCTATCTACTGAAACTGATAAATGGCAGTTTAAAAATATCATCGGATTGGGGCTGTCGTTCCAATTTGGAGGCACAAGAGGTTAATCTAGTTTCAAAGCACAAAAAAGACTGCCCTTTGGAGACAGTCTTTTTTGTGCTTTGAAACTAAACAAACACATCACCCAGCATTCGTGCTCTCAAAAATTTTATCTGCAGATTTAGCTATAAATCCATTGAATAACTGGCCATTAGCTCCTTCGTACCTTCTGGCAAACTCATAATAACACGAAGGTATTTCAAACGATCCCTCTGCAAAATCTATCGCTTTTTTATCGGCCAATATACTCGACTGTTCTAGCAAGGCCTCTGGAGACCCTTTGACCTCCCCTCCCGACACATTCATCGCAAACCCATTGGCTTTCAGAAAGCTGTTCATCTCTTCCAAAGATGCCATAGATGTCAACTGATTAACATTAATCGTGAAATGATTGGCACAAAAGCCATACACATACATCCAAGCAGCATATTCCGACTCCTCTCTGAGCTTTAGATATGTCTCATGCGAGATCGTACCCCAAGGTCTCCCAGAAAAGATCGTAGCATTAGTTGCCATCAAACCTAATGGGATTTCATTGATTTTCTTCAAAATCAGGCTTTGCAATTTTTCGGAAAACTCTTCGAGGAGCAACTCACTAATAAAAATTTTCGGCGCATCCACATCGGGATGCTCATAATGCTTAGCTCTCAATTTTTTTTCTTCAAAAACATAATCGTCTTTCTCCACATAGCCACAAGCCAAAAACGGCTTCGCCAATTGCTCTACATTAATACTTGGGTGATTGAACGTACGGAATGCAATATGATCATTGCTAATCTTTTCACCTTTCGCCTCCAGTAGTTCATGAATTTTACCAGCAGAAGGAGTTGTCTTCAGATACTCTTCCCAAAAAATGTCGATGATTTCTTCGTATTGCATAGCTTTAATATTTTACACACAAAATGAAGTCATATTTATATCATATAATCATATTATAAATCATAATATCGTTTTTTAATTATATTAAAGTCATATTTAATTTTTCATTGAAAATAATATTCATTTTAACATTATCACTCTATCCATTCATACATGATTAGTCAATTTGACCCTATCGATAAAAAAATCCTTCGCCGTCTCAGCGAAAATGCTCGCGTACCATACTCGACACTAGCCAAAGAGCTAAATATATCCAACACGATGGTACACCAGCGAGTAAACAAACTTCGACAATCAGGAGTGATCAAAAATGCCACTTTTGTATTTGATCCTAAGGTGCTGGGCTACACCACCGAAGCCATGACAAGGATAGAAGTGACCAATGCTAAGTATGTGAACAGCCTCATTGCAGCACTCAAGGAAATCCCTGAGATCGTAGAGTGCTCCAATATTACTGGCAAGTATGCGCTCATTATCAAGATATTTGCCAAGGACAACAGCCACCTTCGAGATGTATTATATGGTCGTATTCACCCACTAGCGGGAGTAGAAGGCACAGACACTACCATTTCTTTTGAAACGGCTTTTCAAAAAAATATCGCTATTGATTGACCTTTATTCAAAATCAAACATCTCCTCTAGGTAAGCCGCTACTCCAAATCGTATACCCCAATCTAAGTATACTCCATCTTGAAAAGCCGCCACTCCTTCAATTCTAAATAAGCGAAAGATATTGTCGATACTATAGCCAGCTTCTGCATAATTGAGCGAAGATTCTGTACCTAGATAATTAACAAAGACACTCTCCTTTACCCCTCTTTTTCTAGCAAATTTGAACCTGGAAAGGAATAATTTTCTAAACTGATAGTGGGTGAGCAGGTTAAAGTAAGACCTGCTCGTACTAAAATTATAATAGGGCAGTAGTCGAAAGCTCTTCACTACATCAATATCTTGTACAGGCGTACGATTACCCATAAAGTGATTGTAATCCAAAAAACTAATGCTGTCTTTAGCCAGCAATCCACCTCCTCCAGCCCGATAATTCAATCGCCCTCTAATACCTACATCCAAGCTCTGCTCTACTTCTATAGACCATCTATGAAAGGAAATTTCGGCATCAGCTAGTGGTATTGCATTGTCGTAGGCTACAGTGATCTCTGGCGAAGTATGGTTAATGGCTTGCTGTTCATTGTTTTTTATGTAGTATTTCTGCCAAGGTTTCATCGAGAATTTTACTCCAGTAAGAAAGGCCTGATGAACAACAAAATTTGTTTGACCTAATTCCACATTTATGGGTGCATTAGGAGTGTACATTTTGTCACTTTGGTTGAACCAGGTATGATTGGTCTGGTTTTCTAAAGGGATGCGGTTGGCATATTCAGCAGAGATCCCAACCCTATACTTATCCGATATTTGATGTTTATAATTCAACGCCACAAATTCCTTCTGGTAGATTTTCATGTAGTTGCTCTCTAGCATGAGTGTGGTAAGCGAATTGATAATGGGATAAATAGGTACTTTTGAATTGATCTGATACATATACCTACCCCCTTCTAAGGCCAAGCTTTGGTCTCCAAACTTATAGGTCGTTTTGAGTTTGCTCTGCAACTGATGAATAGAAAAACCGTACCGTATCAGCGGCGTCACTTCTAGCCAAGTTTTGTTTTCAAACGTCTTGGTATAAGCCAGCTCATAGATGAAATTATAACCTTCTACCGTATTGAAATTGAGACTGAGCAATGACGGTTTTAATTCTAAATGAGACTTATCCCCAAGCTTATAAGTATTGCCCAACAGCAAGTCGTAAGCCCTAAAACCTTCTTTTCCTTGCTTAGTTTTCACAGTATCTCCTTCTGCTTCCTTTTGATTTACCAATGCTATACTATCCATTTTTTGATAGCCTTTGATTTCATACTTAGACAATGGGACAGGTCGAACAGCCTGCCAGAATGTAGAATCCATTTTGTACGCAGAAGAGTCTATGGTCACATTAGTGATGTACTGCACGTCAGAAATAGTATCCCTTTTCATCTCCAGCTTTTCATAATCGCGCAGGACTTTTCTCAACTCCTTTCGAGTCAGCTCTTTTCCTGATTGTAGTTTTTGAGTCGTCTCTGGCTCCATATTTTTGTTTTGCGCTTCTAGCTTAGTTGCCAATTCCTTATCCACCTTTTCATCGATAATTACCAGGTCTACCTCCAAGTCTTTGTTCATTTTTATTTGATAATTTTTGACCGTAGCGAGGTAATTATACTCGAATTCGAAACCGAAAAACGTTCCATTCACATCAAATTGGTGACTGATCGGCAGCCAAACTTTATTTTCAATCGGGTTATAGATTTGATGAATGATAAAATTGATCCCCATATAACTAGTCGCCAAATGTAAACTATGAATACTCCAATAATCCTCCACAATGGACAGCTCACCTACAAAAAGGTCGTCGCCCTTGGATCGAGGTATCACTCGAATTTTGCTAACCTCATAGTCTCGGTCTTTGAAAGTCCCTAGATATTCAAACCGATAATAACCAAATGCTTTTGGGGACAAAGGAGAAACCGCCTGACCTACCATCGGGTCATAAAAACTTCCTCTAAGGTATTCTAGTGGACTGGTATTGTTGTCCTGACCGTCGCTACGAATAGAAAGCACTTTTTCTTCATAAGTATTGGGCCTAGTATATTTCACCTTTGAAATAGATTCTGTCACAAAGGCCGTAGTAGAATCCAACCCTTCCTTGGCCATTTCTTTTCTCAAAAAGAAGGGAGAGTCGATGAGTCGCCCCGAACCTTTGATGTACACCTCGGCCTCATAGCCATCTAGTTGTTGCTGATGAAATTTGGCCTTGGCAATTGCTTTTCGCATAATGGTGTAGGCAGGATCTTCTTTACCTGCTCTCACTTCCACATCTTTGAGTACGATCGTTTGTGGCTCTAGTCGGATGTTCACTTCCGCGAAGCCTTTTGTCACTTCCACATACTGGACCACTGACTGGTACCCCAAATATTGAAAAACTAAATCATATTTGCCTGTAGGCAAAGGATATTCGAAATACCCCTGATCGTTGGAGGTCGTGCCAGTCTCCAGATTTCTCACATATATCGTAGCATAGGGTAGCGATTCTCCATTAGCGGATCGAATGGTGCCTTTGATTCCTTGGGATCGAGAGGCATAAGAAGACAAAAGCAGTAACAACAGGGTACTAGCCCTTGCGGCAAATGAGTTTAGCATAAGTGGTTTTTACTTTGAGTTTTTTGAGTTGATCTAAGATCAGGATGCAAAAAATACGCTTGGGGTTGCTTGATGGTTTTGATATTGACGATAATAACACTGAAGAAATACAATAGAAGTAAAACGAAAAAGTCTATCTATTTCAATGTTCTCATTAACTTCATTAAAAATATTTCGTTGACAATGTCCATATGAGACAAAATCAATCGTCTTCCTACTAAACAAATAAAATAATCATGAAGAATATTAAGAACCTTTTATTGACTCAGGCACTGATCCTATGTGGGCTCTCGGCTTTTGCCCAACAGGCCTTGACAAAAGAAGAAAAAAGCACAGCTATCAACTACCTAAAGCAATCTCAAAGCGAGCTACTAATTGCTGTAAAAGACCTGTCAGATGCCCAACTAAACTACAAACCGAGTGATGAGGTATGGTCGATTGCCGAAACGATGGAGCACATTGCTATTTCTGAAAAGAATATTTTTGGCATTGTAGAGATGACACTAAAAACTGACCCTGACCCATCGAAGAGAGATGAAGTATCCATGTCTGATGAGCAATTGCTAGCAATAATCACAAGCAGAGATCAAAAGGTAAAAACACGTCCAGAATTTGAACCAAGCAACAGTTTCGGGTCTTTTCAAGGGTCGCTAGATGCATTCAACGCAAAGAGAAAATCCAATATTCAATTTGTAAAAAAGACTAAAGAAGATTTGAGAGACAGGTATTTTGATCTTCCTTTTGGCAAAGCAGATGCGTATCAGGTGATCCTATTTATGAGTGGGCATACGCAGCGTCATATGAAGCAAATCGTAGAACTCATCAAAAGCGAAGATTTCCCACAAAGCTAATCAGGGAGAAATAAATCTATGGCATAAAAAAAGGTTACGCTCCCGCGTAACCTTAACCACCTTAATAAATTACTTTAGAGCCTTCGCTACATACCTTTAATTCCCATAGCTGGTAAATACCGAACCCATTCTCACATACAATTGCGGCAAAAATGCTTTCGTTGTATATCCTTATCTTTCTACTGCTGGCTCCTTAGCAACTATATCATTACGCTCAGCATCGTGCAGGCCATCACAAACCCGAAGGTCAAAAGGGTACCTACTACTACTTGCTTCACTGCTTTTTCTGCTGATTTAAATTTTGGTTTCATAACTGTATCGTTTAAGTCTTAATTAATTTTTTTACGCCGCGCTTAACTGTGGCTCTTTTTCTGTTTCTTCTCCTAAAGTATTGATCACTGGCACTGAAACAAAATTGAATCTGTATCCGAAAAACGAACTAAAATCCTCTCCTGCTTCCAACATATCCTCATCTCCGTCTTCGTAATACCAGTTCACAATAACTCTTTTTCCTAGCTGATTAATAGTATCTAGTTTTCTTAGCAAGTTAAAAATGCACTTTGAAGAACTGGTGTTAAAATATTCAAACGCTAAATTCACAGTAATATTACCTGCTGAGCTTTTTACATATCGATCCATGTTCAACAAAAGCGAACCATAAAAGCTCAAAGGATTTTCAGGACTCGACTTCCCTCTAAGATCTAGTAGTTCCTTCTTTGGATTGAAGTACACCGATGGCGTTACTCTTGATGATCTGATGAAATATCCTTTCATAGCTTTAATTTTTTGATTCAATTCAACTTTCTGTTGCGAATACTTAAATTCTATGTTTCAAAGATGATTCACTCAAACGACAAATAAAATACAGGATATTCGTAAATGTTTTTTTACGCAAACAGGAAACTAAATGAGCGATTATTTTCAATAAAAATGCAAGAGTGCCCATACATCACCCAAATGGCTTTTTTTCAATATTAAAAGACCTGATTTTATAAGTGATTTACCTACTTCTTAGGAAAATCCCGCAAAACGAAGAGTCGATATGACTTCATTTTAAATCAAAACACCTAACTCACATCCAGCCTATCAGCTGATTTAGAGTAATAATGCCTAAAAAAATAGCCTCAAACATCTGCGTATTTGAGGCTATGGATTGAGGACTTGCCTCTAAATATTAGACTATCTCTTTTGTTGATCATATACGATCAATCCCATTGCCCTTTAGACACGCTGTACTTGCCAGCGCCCAGCAATGCTATGGCAAGCCCACCCACCAAATAGATGGCAGGCAACTCTATCGCCCACGAGCCATGATCGTTCACACTAAATATCTCACCTGCGTGGGCCATCAGTATAGCCACTACCATAGTGAAAGACATAGCCAGCCCTCCAAGTCTAGACTTGAAGCCAACTAATATCATAAGCGGAGCCACAAACTCTCCGATAATCACACCATAACCAATAAAACCAGGAATGCCTGCCTCTTGAAGCATACCTGCGATGTGCCCTGCGCCTCCCATGAGTTTGCCATAGCCATGAAAGAGCATACCAAATGCGAGTATGACTCTTAGTAACAGTTTTCCTTGGTCTTGAGCATTTTGGCCATTCAATAGTTGTGCTAACTTTTTCATTATACTTTTAAAATAAAATTTAGTTGATAATTATAATAATGACTTTTCAAACTGAGCAACAGCTGCTGCCAGTTCTTTTTGTCTTTTTTCATCTGTGATTTGACCTTGTTTGCGGTCGAAGGTTTCATTGAACAAACCCAAACTATACGTGGCAGCCACTTCTCCTGCAAAATATTTCATTTTGACATTCAGGTCTTCTAAGCTGCCAGCGGCTCCACGCTTTCCTGCAGATGTACTGAGTAGCAATACAGGCTTCCCTCCCAAAAACTTAGCTTCTACTCGCGAGGCCCAGTCTATCGTATTTTTCAAAAAAGCTGTCAGGCTACCATTGTGCTCGGGAGTACCTATGATATAGGCATCTGCTTCTTTCAATTTGGCCACTAAATCCTGAATGGGCTGTGGAATACCCACTTTTTCAATGTCTGCACTATATATAGGAGCATCATACCCTCTAAGGTCTACAAACTCCACCTCCGCAGCTTCCACAAGTGAGGAAGCGTATTTTACCAATTGTACATTGATGGACGTAGAACTATTACTGCCTGCAAAGGCGATTACTTTTTTCATTTTGGTAAGTTTTATTTTGATGATTACCCTCGGAGCTTGTCCAAAAGATCACTTAGCAGGTTAGATTCTTCTTCAGTCAGCGCATTATACGTTTGGCTTTGTTCTTCCATTACGCTGTCTAGCTTGGCTAACAAACCCAATCCTTTATCGGTGATTTTTAAGTTTATCATTCTACGGTTATCGGGATTAATGTCACGTTCCACCATTCCATTGGCCACTAGCTTGTCTAAGAGCCGTGTCAAATCCCCACGCTTATTGATCAACACTTCTTTGATCTCCCCTGGGCATATGGTGAGCGGGTGTCTACCTCTCAGTATCCTTAGAATATTGAAATGTTGCTCATTGATACCATTAGGCTTCAATACCTTTTCACTATGATCCCGAAGCCAGTTGCCTGTATATAATATATTGATAACGGCTTTTTCTCTAGCGTTTTTAAATGACGACTGTTTGATTTCTTCTTCGAATTTCATACTGACGATACTAACGTAGTTACATTATTTGTAGTTACGAATATCTGAAAGTTTTTTCAATTATTAAAATCTCCTTCCACATTCTGGATATTTAGACACAGATGTTTAATATTGAACAATAGACGTTACACCACATTATGGATACACTACTGACCGCCGAATCTCTGATTGCCTTACTCACCCTTACCTTTTTAGAAATTGTGTTAGGCGTGGACAATATCATTTTTATCTCGATCGTCTCCAATAAGCTTCCTCAAGAGCAGCAAGCCAAAGCTAGAAACATAGGGTTACTATGTGCGTTGGTTTTCCGAATCGGGTTACTATTTGGGATTACTTGGATCATCAGTTTTTCAGAGCCACTATTTACTATTTTAGGACACGCTTTTAGTGGTCGCGATTTAATTCTAGCAGGAGGAGGACTGTTCCTCATCGCAAAGAGCACCGTAGAAATCAACCACAAAATGGAGGTCATGGAACACAAAGAAGCGGCGGGCAAAGTTACTGCTACCATCGGCGGGGTGATTGCCCAAATCATCATGCTCGACATCATCTTCTCCTTCGACTCGATCCTCACCGCTGTGGGTCTGACCAGTCAGCTCACGATCATGATTATAGCTGTAGTCATTGCCATGTTTATCATGATGACCTTTGCAGGAAAAATCAGTGCTTTCATTGCCAAAAATCCATCTTTAGAAGTCTTGGCACTTTCCTTTTTGATTCTGATCGGATTTATGCTAACCGTAGAGGCTATGGGGCACCATGTACCCAAAGGATATATCTATTTTGCGGTATTCTTCTCACTAATAGTAGAAATGCTCAACATCAGAATTAGAAAAGGCCGACAAAAAATTAAACTCAACAAAAGAATAGAAAATTAAAAAACCGTCCATCTAAGACAATATTCTTACATTTTGTCCGAATACGAACGGGAAAATTGCAAGAAAAATATTGTAAAACGCTGATTATAAGCAGGTTGAAATCATGGCATAGAATTAGTCAAAGTCTGTTTGACTATATTTAAGATTATGCTCAAACACTACTTTGCTCAGTTTTTCAGAAACCTAAAGCGAAATAAACTTTTTTCGCTCATCAACATTCTTGGCCTATCTGCCGGCATCTGTACCTCTCTACTCATCTATCTATATGTAGACTACCATACTAGTTTTGACCAGTTTCATGACAATGGAAAAAACATCTACCGGGTCAATCAGACCTTTATCTGGAGTGATCAGGTCGACGAGCAGTTTGGCTCTACAGGCCCAGGGGTTATGTTTGCGATGAGTGAAGCACTACCCGAAGTGAAGCGAGCCACCCGCCTACTCAAACTCAATGAATATCTAGTAACTTATAAAAATGAACTCGGCCAGCAAGTTTCTTTCATGGAGCCCAATGTACTAGCTGCCGATTCCAACTTCCTAGATATGTTTTCCTTTGAATTGCTAAAAGGAAACATCAAGGACTTGCTGACCAACCCTAAACACATTGTCCTAACCGAAACGGCGAGCCAGAAGTACTTTGGCCAACAAGATCCTATCAATAAAATACTAACAGTCGAATATGCGGGAAAAAACCACACTTATCAAGTAGCTGGCATAATGGCCGACATACCCGACAACTCGCACCTTACTTTTGACATGCTAATGCCCATGAATAGCATTCCTAGGGTAAAGGCCGCTAACTGGTCTTGGGTATGGACAGGGTTTGTGACTTTCGTCGAATTGTTTCCTAACTCCGACATCGATCAGGTCAAAGAAAAACTCAAAGATGTCCCCCGCCAATATGCCGAGCAGACCTTACAGCAAGTCATGAATATGTCGTACGAAGACTACCTGAATGAAGGCAAACAATGGAACTTATATATCCAACCACTATCCGATATTCACATGAATACAAATGTGATCAACCGTATCAATCAGCCGATTAGCGCCAGCATTGTCTATGCTTATGGGCTTTCGGCAGCTTTCATCATTCTATTGTCTTGTATCAACTTCACTAATCTAACTACTACCCAACACTTGAAAAGAGCCAAGTCTACAGGCATCAAAAAAATACTGGGATCCACAAGATGGCAGCTTAGCTTAGGGTATATGATCGAATCACTGATCTACTGCACTATCTCTTCACTGATAGGCATAGTAGCTCTATGGTATATTTTACCTCTATTTAGTCAGCTAACTGGTGCTCCACTAACCTATGTCGGCCTCCTAGACAGTAAAATATTTGGATTATTAATCGCATTAGTGCTTGGTATGACATTAATCGCTGGCGGCTATCCTGCTCTATTTTTAAGTGCTTTCAAACCACTAGACGCTATGAAAGGCAAAGTAAAGACAGGCAAGGAAAGTGCCTCTTTGCGCAATGGTTTAATCATTATCCAATTCACAGTTTCTATTATCCTGATTTCCTCCACACTCATTGCATTCAAGCAACTGGCCTATACCCAAAGCAAAGACGTGGGTTTCGACAAGAAAAACTTACTCTCCGTAAGCCATTTGGAATGGTTAGAACCAGCTCAGCGCGAAAGTTTGACCCATGAATTTTCACAAATACTAGGTGTAAAAGCTACTTCGATTTGTACTTCTATTCCTCCCAACCTGTGGGCTGGGGATCAATTCGAACCTGTAAATGCACCCATAAAATCTACTCCTCTCAACTATACGACGGCAGACGAAAACTATTTGCCCACTCTTGGGCTGAGGCTAAAATATGGTCGTAATTTTTCAAAAGAATTTCCAGACGACGTTCACTCCGTAATTGTAAACGAAGAGGCCATCCGAATCATCGGTTGGGACTTAGATGAAAATGTACTCGGTAAAAAAATCGCTTTCGGTAATGACCACAATCAATTCAAAATTATAGGTGTCGTCGAAAATTTTCACTTTTGGGATTTATGGTCGAGCATGGACAGTTTTGCATTGTTTCACCTCAACTCTGGCATGTTCGACAGTGGTAGAAATTTTGCAGCTCTATCTCTCCACCCTAACGAAAGCAAGGAAACCTCCGCTCTTCTCGATCAGCTTATAATCAAATGGAAAACATTCGTGCCTGATCGCCCTTTTGAATACCAATTTGTAGACGAGGCCTTTGCAGCAAGCTTTCAAGAGCAACAAAATTTTCTCAAGGTATTGTCTCTATTTTCTAGCTTGGCTATTCTAATTGCTTGCCTAGGATTAATAGGCATCATTATTTATGCCATCGAACAACGAACCAAAGAAATAGGCATCAGAAAAATCGTTGGTGCCAGCACGTGGCAACTTGCTTTACTCCTCTCTAAACAACATGCCCAACTCATTTTAGCATCTATCATACTGAGTATCCCCCTTACCATCTATATGATGCAACAATGGCTTCAAGACTTTGAATATCGCACCGAAATTTCAGCCTCTGTATTTATGATATCTGGACTAGCTATACTCGGTCTTACCTTATCTATCTCTGCTTATCATTCTGTAAAAGCCGCTATGGCCAACCCTGTAGACGTACTCAGAGACGAATAATGATTAACTCAATATTTAGCAAAGAGCTAAGGGTTTTCAATGTTTCATTAGATATCCATTATAAAAAATTTAAAATCATGAAAACGCCTTTGATAACCACACTACTTGTACTGACCCATTCCATTTGCTTAGCTCAATATGAATATGAACCCAGCTCTACCTATCCTTTTGGTCAACCCAACCCTAATGCCCCTGAGCAGATCAAGGATTTTGCCCCAATGATAGGCATGTGCCACTGCAAATCAGAAAACCGCACGTCTGATGGCTCATGGGCTGCCCCAGTAGATATGACATGGACATTTGCATACCTCATGAATGGCATGGCTGTACAAGATCAAACACTAAAAACCGATGGCAAACACTCAGGTAGTATTCGCCAATATGATGCAGATAGTTCACGCTGGTATGTACACTACTATAGCTCCTCTGCGCCAGCCACAGCCCCACTATCCTACTGGACAGGCAATCATGAATCGGGCAAAATCACACTCTACAAACCACAACAATCGCCACAAGGAATCGATGGGTTTTCAAAACTTACTTTTTATGATTTTAATGAAAATGGTTACAGATGGATAGGAGAGTGGGTCAATATTGACGAATCAATAGTCTATCCATTTTGGAAAATTACTTGCAAAAGAGAATGAAAAACAAGCTGAAAGAGTGATTGATTCCAATTGGATCAACTACTCCTCAGCCCATCATTATACAGGTGAAAAAAGCAGGTTGAACCAAGATCTTGTGCTTTTCAGATGGGCTTGCACATTTGGTTCGTTCATTATAATTAATCTCTCCCAACTGAGCCGCCAAAATAAATAAATAAGACCTCTATTGCAAATAACGCTTTAGGCAAAAAAACAGATCATACAACTATTCTTCGATTTCTTTGACCAACTGACTGTACCATTTTTCTCCATATTTTCTGGTCAGTGGATCCTTCAAAAACTTGTATATAGGCACTTTGAGTTCATCTCCAAGCTTACAAGCTGGGTCACAAATATCCCATTGATCATAATTGAGAGCATCGTAGTGATCATATTTTGTGATCCGTATGGGGTAGAGATGACATGATATTGGTTTTTTCCATTTGGTCTTTCCATCTAGGTAAGCCTGCTCGATGGCACATTTTAAGATGTTTTTCTCATCATAGATGGCAAAAGTGCATTCTTTCCCTGCTATAGTAGTAGTAGAGTAGTCCCCTTCTTCATCCAAGATATAGCTGCCTTCTCTTTCAAGTGCTGCTAGCCCTTCTTGAGACATATACGGCTTCACGGCTTCGAGTACTTCTTCGAGCAAGGGCAGTTCATTCTCTTCTAATGGAGCTCCTAAATCGCCCTCTACGCAGCAAGCGCCATGGCATTTATTGAGGTCGCAAACGAAATGTCTTTCTTTGATATCATCGGAGAGTACGGCATTGTCGAGAATGATCATAATGGCTTATTTAAGCAGCAAAGTTATAAGATCAAAAAGTATTAAGCGATAAGTAAACTGAAATTGACTCGTATTATATGCCCGACAAAACTTTTAAATTCGCCTATGGCATTCGAAATCATTGACCCCAAAACAAATCAAGTCCCCATTCTGATAAGTGTACCTCATTGTGGTACAGGCATTCCCAGTGCTATTCGCGATCAATACGATACCGAAATGATCCAATCCATAGACGATACTGATTGGTTTGTAGATCAGCTATACGACTTTGTAGATATGCTAGGCATCAAAATGGTGAAAGCCAAATACAGTCGTTGGGTCATAGACCTAAACAGAGCCACAGATAATACGCCACTCTACCAAGACGGTCGTGTGATCACTGCTCTATGTCCCACAACCAATTTCAACAATAAGCGCATTTACAAAAATAGTAGTCCTACCCAAGAAGAAATCAACCAACGAATCAGCAGCTATTATTATCCTTACTATGACCAAGTTCGCTTAGAGCTGACCAAACTTCAACGGCAGTACAAGCACGTCTTGTTTTTCGACGCACATTCTATTCGACAATATGTACCAGGTATCCAAAAAGATATTTTCCCAGATCTAATTCTAGGTGACGTAGATGGAAAATCGGCCGATACTCGTCTCACAAGTGCAGCAACCGACATATTGGTTAACTCGGGCTATACCTTTAAACACAACCATCCCTTCAAAGGCGGCAATCTCACACGTACCTTTGGTCAGCCACAAAATCGCGTCCATGGACTACAACTGGAAATGGCAAAAACCGTCTACATGAACGACCGTGAAACCATGTATGACACCAAGCGAGCCAGCCGTATCCGAACCGTCTTACACAATCTTTTTGAAACCTTGATCATCACTCTAAATGACATGAACCGATGAGCAAAATTTGGAAATTTGACGGGCTATTACTAAACGAAGGATGGATGTGCCCCTGCTATGTAACGACTAACGAACAAGGCATCATTGAAGAAATAGCAGATAAAAACACATCCTCCTCTGCGGTCATAGAAGTAGTCTCTGGCTATGCCATTCCTGGCTTTCAGAATGCTCATTCACACGCCTTTCAATACGCCATGTCAGGACTCGCAGAGATCCATCCTGACCCTACTTCAGCAGACGACTTTTGGAGCTGGCGAGAAACCATGTACAACATTGCCCTATCGATGGATCCTGACCAGTTTGAACACATCGCCACTATGCTGTATGCTGAAATGCTCTCGCACGGCTACACCCATGTGGCAGAATTTCACTATGTACATCACAACAAAGATGGCCTTCGCTATGATCACTTAGCTGAAATGGGCACTCGACTAATCGCTGCAGCTCAAACAGCTGGTATTGGCATTACACTCATCCCAATTTTTTATCAAAAAGGAGGCTTTGGACAAGCGCCAGGATTCAAACAAAAAAGATTTATTTCCGCGACAGCCAAAGACTATTTAGAGCTACTCTCTGCCTCTGAAGAGGCTACAAAAAACTATAGTAGATCAAACGTAGGCATAGGCATCCACTCGCTACGCGCAGTAGATCAGTATGCAATCCAAGCGACATTGGCAGAAACCAAACGTCTTCCCATACATATTCATATCGCAGAGCAGCTCAAGGAAGTCGAAGATTGTCTGGCTCATTACCAACAAAGGCCTGTGGAGTGGCTACTCAATACCTTCGATGTTCATTCTCATTTTCATTTGGTTCATGCCACACATTTAAACAAAAAGGAGATCAGCGGTATAGCACAATCTGGCGCACACGTCGTCTTGTGCCCGTCTACAGAGGGCAATCTGGGGGATGGTATATTTCCACTGAGTACTTTTCAACAGCAGGGCGGCCAATGGTCGATTGGTACAGATAGCCACATCGGGCTCAATCCTTTGGAAGAACTGCGTATGCTCGACTATGGACAACGGCTAACTACACATCGTCGCAATCAGTTCGTCTCCTATGCGAATGGAGATTCTGGGCTATTTGGCTTAGATATGGCATGGAAAGCAGGTCGCAAAGCCATGGGCAATCAAGAAGAAGCTTATTTTGCAATAGGCCAATCATTCGATGCGGTGGTCATCGATAGCCAAACTCCTCATATAGCTACTTCCTCTCCCCAACATATACTCGCCACGCTAATATATAGTGGAGACAGAAGTTCATTTAAAGGTACATTAGTCCGTGGAATTTGGAAAGCAAAAGATGGCAAACACGTGTCTTTCGATAGTATTTTGTCTCAATACAAAAAAACCATAGCCAAACTAAAAATCAGATAACTATAGATAGGAGTCTATCTCTTTGAGGATATCCGAGGTCAACGGTTTGGTAAATAACTTCTGTACCTCTCGATACTGATCAGCCAGTTCCGCATCCTGATAATACTGAGAAGAAGTAAGTACAAAAAGCTTGATCTTCTCGCTCTCTACTGCCGTCATCATCTTGCGATACTCACGTATAAAATCCCAACCACTAATGGTAGGCATATTGATATCCAACAAAATTACATCAGGCAATTCTTCTGGACTATTCCTTACCAAATCTCCCAAATAGGTAAGCCCTTTGGTAGAACTGGTAAGCGATTCTACTGACATTTCAGGATTATAATCTTTGATAACTTTGGTGCAGATTAGGTTATTTATTTCGTCATCATCAATTATTAGGACCTTAATTTTTTTTGTCATTATACTTATTAGAGGTGGTGGATAATCAGACCGTCAATTTAAATTAAAAATCCGAGAATACGGAAAATAAGCCAACACATCCCTTTAAAATTAAATATGAACCCAAGCTTGATTATATTCGTTTTGAAACTATACTAAAGACTAAAAAAATATGAAGAAGAACTTAATCATCGCAGCCACTGGTATTATGATTGCTTGTCTAGCTACAAGTATCAGTCTATATGCACAGCAAAAAGCTAGTCCTCCTAAAGTGACACAAGCCTCAGTAAACGACAACAAAGTCGTTATTAACTACAGTAGTCCTTCCAAAAAAGGAAGAGAAATCTACGGGGGATTAGTGCCCTATGACAAGATCTGGAGAACTGGCGCCAACGAAGCCACTACCATCGAGCTATCCAAAGATGCTAATATCGGTGGAGTAGATGTAAAAGCTGGTAAGTACGCCCTATTCACTATTCCTGGTGAAAAAGAGTGGACCATCATCATCAACTCCAACGCTAAACAATGGGGCACTAACTCCTATGACAAAGGCAAAGATGTTGGCCGATTTACAGTGGCTCCTTCTGCTCTCAGAAATGAGCAGGAAAGCTTCACCATTGATCTAAATGATTCTGGTACAACTACAATCTCATGGGACAAAACCATGGTGCAGTTCACTATCAAGTAAGAAATTTAAATTCATTAAAAGCCGTTTTGAATCTAGCACCTTGCTCAAAAGGAGGCTAAATTCAAAACGGTTTTTTTATTTATTTCATAAAGAGTGAAACATTAATCGTATTTTTGCGATAATAAGATTAAATCGAAAATTAATCGTAATTTTACAATCAATATGAAAACATCAGAATTATTAACTCTCCTTAAGGGAAATCCCGAAATGGGATTGGTATTCGAAATAGAAAGTGGTCAATTCGTAAAACCCACTTTTCATATCACAGAAGTGAAAAATGTAACCGTAGAATCTGTAGACTGCGGTGGTAATCCAGATACTTATAAAGAGACCATCATCCAGCTCATGGTAAACCCATTAGAAAAGATGAGAAAGCCATGGACTGCTCAAAAAGCACTTGATATTTTCGAAAAAGTAGGACAGCTCAAACCTATGGATGACGACGCAGAAGTGTTTTTTGAATATGGGGATCTGACCATGCGCACTTCCAACTTTAGTGTAGAAAATGTAATATTCAATGAAGACAATATTCACTTCGAACTATTCGCTAAACCTACAGTATGTAAGCCGAGCCTAAACCCTAATGCAAAGCAGTGCTGCTAAAAAAACGCTAAGTAGTTCATTCCTACATGGACTACTTAGATTCTTTTGAGCTCCATTGGTTCGAATACGTCATCAATATCCATACTTATCCTTCCATTGTGCTCTGAGTTTTTTGCGCATATCTTCTTCTCGAGCATTTTTCCCTGGTTCAAAAAGCACTTGCCCCCTGAGCTCATTGGGCATAAATTCATACTCCACAAAATTGCCCGAATGATCGTGCGCATATTGATAGCCCTGCCCGTAACCAATCTCTTTCATAAGTTTGGTAGGTGCATTTCTAATACCTAGAGGTATAGACAAATCGCCCGTTTCTCGCACAAGTTGCTGTGCACGGTTGATGGCCATATAAGATGCATTGCTTTTGGCCGAACAGGCCAAATACACCACACACTGACTGAGAATAATTCGAGCCTCTGGATAACCGATCACATTCACTGCCTGAAAGGCATTGTTGGCAATGACGAGTGCGGTTGGATTGGCGTTGCCAATATCTTCTGAGGCTAAAATTAACAGCCGACGAGCGATGAATTTCACATCCTCTCCTCCTTCGATCATTCTGGCAAGATAATAGACGGCGGCATTAGGATCGCTGCCTCTAATAGATTTGATAAAAGCAGAGATAATATCATAATGCATCTCACCACTTTTGTCATAGATCGCAGCTTTCTTTTGTGCAATTTCAGTCACCGTATCATTGGTCACCATTGCATTTTTACCCAAAGAGTCCACAACCAACTCCAGCAGATTTAGCAACTTGCGCCCATCACCGCCAGACAGTCGCATCAAGGCTTGATCTTCTTTGATTTTTACTTTTTTATCTTTGAATATACTTGGGTGATTCACAGCCTTATTGATCAGCTCAGTCAAGTTTTCTTTCGACAGTGCATTAAGCGTGTATACCTGACACCGAGACAGAAGTGCGGCATTGACTTCGAAGCTTGGGTTTTCGGTAGTGGCACCTATCAAAGACACTTGCCCTTTTTCTACCGCTCCTAGCAATGCATCCTGCTGACCTTTATTGAATCGGTGAATCTCGTCTATAAACAAGATGGCTTTCGATCCCAATCTTGATTTTTGTATGACTTCGCGAATGTCTTTGACTCCTGCACTGATAGCGCTCAGGGTATAAAAAGGCATCTTTGCAGAATTGGCAATGATATTGGCGATTGTGGTTTTTCCTACTCCAGGAGGCCCCCATAGGATCATAGATGGAACAGCGCCAGAGCTGATCGCTCGCTTCAGAATGTTCTTCAGGTGATCCTGACCTACTAATTCATCAAGGGTGTTGGGCCTCAGTTTTTCCGCTAAGGGCATGGGATTGTCAAGCATAATATACGCTACAAAAAAAATATAAAAAGAGTGGAAAATTAATGAAAATAGCGCGGACTATTGCTCTTCTTCTGTAGGCTCTACAGGAGCCTCTTCAATAGGTACTTCGGCCTCTTGTTCGGCAGCTTCTTCTCCTTTTTCATCTAAGACAGGGGCTTCTTCTACCTCTTCCTTGTTTCTTTTGAATAGACCACCTAATCCTTTTCTTTTCACCTGAGTGGTGTCCGACTCATCTAACTGCTCGTCTTCAGGTGTTTTCTCAGATGGCAAAGGTCGCTTGTCGATAAATAGCTCTCCATAATATTTGTTGTAATACACCTGCTCTTGGTTGTGACTGGCATCTGGGTCGTATCGGTATTTATACCTTGGCCCTTGTGGCACTTCTTCCTCTGCTTTGGCAAGCAAAGGCGCAACAGATACCGAATCTGGTCCTATCGAATCGATATCTACAAAATCTTCGGCTACAAACTCTCCTTGGTCGATAATCAATTCACTGGTATCTTCTGGTACTGGCGCCAATACATTCTTCTTTGGTGCAGTCATAAGTTCATAATTCTTGCGAAACAGACTCATCTGCTTGTTCATACCGTATTTGGTACGCTTAGAAACAGAAGCAAATTTAGGGGTGCTATCATTGGCAAAGTAGGAATACTTGGCCAGACGCATAGAATCATCCAGAATATAAGTACTCTGAAAAGCGGGGCATACCACGTTGTCTTTACAAGCGTAAAAAACAAGGCACAACACAAACAATATAGGAAAACTAGTTCTCCTCACAAATTTTATTCGATTAGGGACAAGGTGGACACTATCTCTAACCGCCAAAAATGGGTAATATTTCCTGATTTATATAATTATTCCAACCAATTCTTGGTAGCCCATTCCCCCATCAAGTCAAATATGAATAATCAATCCTTAAATAGTACAAGTTAACTACTTGAGTATGGGTTTTACCACAGGGTATATGGCCTCGACCCATTTTTTATACATTTTTTCTGAAGGGTGCAGCCCATCTTCGGCGATCAAAGCAGGATCGCTAGAAGCCCTTCTACTATCAGCGGTAATATCCACAAAAGCTACTTGGTATTTAGAGCAAAATACTTGTGCGATTCTATTGTACTCTTCTATTTCTCTAGCAATTTTAACCGTGTTTTTCGCTGCCGCAAATGGAGTCACTCCATAATCAGGAATCGACACCACGAAAGTTTGGGCTGGCTTACCTTGAGCAAATCCAATGGCTTGAACTAGCAAGGCCTCAAATTCTACCTTATATTGGCGAATCGGATAGCCACGATATTGGTTGTTGACCCCGATGAGCAATGATACTAAATCGTAATGCTTGGCAGGCTTTGCCATTTCTATCGCAGCCTGTAGTTCGTCGGTAGTCCAGCCAGTGGCGGCTATGATTTCAGGCTTTTCTATTTTAATGCCATCCCCTACCAACCTGCCTTGCAAGACATGTGGCCACCGCTGGTCTGCCGTCACGGCTTCTCCTATCGTATAGGAGTCGCCAAGGGCTAAATATTTATACGTCATTTTTAAGGTTTCAAATGTTGTAACCCTAATTTAATATATTGCGAGCAAGCGCACCAAATTGACACCCCTAGCAATAGACAGATTCCATATAAATCTAGGAACTATTGCAAATCATCACTCCCTGTTTAAAAAAACATATAAATGACCATGCAGGACATTTATATGATAAGAATAGCCTGTCCATAAGGTAGCCAAGCCCTAGGCTTGTTTTCATAAGTCAACCAACTACTCGTTAACTCAAATTAAAAACATTCTATCGAAATAATATTAATTCATTATAAAGAGAGAATAAATACTAATCTTACTAATTTTGAACCGAATAATATTTTGCAAATGCTAATGATCGGCAACACGAAAATTGATAAAACGGATAGGAAAATCCTAAAGATTTTACAAAAAAACGGTAAAATCACCAACGCCAAGCTTTCCGAAGAAATCGGACTGTCTCCAGCTCCCACACTCGAACGGGTCAAAAAACTTGAGAACTCAGGAATCATCAAAAGCTACCATGCAGAGCTCGACTCTGCCATGCTTGGACTGGGTGTCAATACCTTTGTACAGGTTTCCCTAAAGGGGCATAACAAACCCAATATCGAAACTTTTTTGGCACGAATCAGAGACATCGAAGAAATCATCGAGTGCCATCACATTACAGGCTCGGGAGATTTTATCTTGCGCATCGTAGCCAAAGATATTGCGTCTTATCAGCAGCTCATGCTAGAGAAAGTAAGCGACATAGAAATAGTGGATAGCTTGCAGTCTATGGTGATACTTTCTACCTTTAAAAACAGCAAGGAAATACCAATACCAGCGGATAATTAAGTCTGTATGACAAAAGAAAAAAACCTGATTTTGAGTGACCTTCAGATCGATCAGCGCATCGTAAGAATGGCCTACGAAATCTATGAAAACAATCTCGACGAGAAGCACCTCGTCATGGCAGGAGTATCTGACAATGGGTTTGTGTTTGCCTCTATGATGAGTCAAGCATTAGAAAAAATAGCTCCTATCAAGTGCTCTGTAGTACGTGTAGACATCAACAAAGCAGCGCCATTTAAAGAAGAAGTGCAACTGGACAACTTAGAAGAAAAAGAGCTGAACAAAAAGTCTATCGTCCTCTTCGATGATGTGCTCAACTCTGGCAAAACAGCAGCCTTTGCACTCAAAGCATTCCTCAATACCAACATAAAAAAGATTGAGGTCTGTGTGATGGTAAACCGCAGCCACAAATCCTTCCCGATCTACCCCAAGTACAAGGGGTATGAACTGGCCACCAGCATCAACGAACACGTGCAGGTAATCTTACAAGGCAAAGAAAAGGGCGTTTATTTATTTTAAAATGCGCATAAAAGCCGCCAAGGTTTAAAAAATCTTGGCGGCTTCTATTGTCATTTTCCCTCTGGCAGATTATTCTTCAGGGTATAAAACCACCTGTATATAAGATTTCGTATCGAGATATTTCTTTGCTACACGCTGCAAATCCTCGGCTGTCAGATCTTCTATCCGCTGATCCAACCATGTCACCTCCTTATAATCATAATCATTCACATGATAAGTCTTTAGCACGTTCATCCAGTAGTTATTGGTTTTCCAATGTAGCTCTTGGTCTCTACGTTGCGCTTCTTTTATCTTGTTGAGGTTTTCTTCAGACACTCCCTGCTCTTGTATCTCGGTCACCGCACCTAATGCAGACGCTACCAGATCTTCCACATTGTCTGGGCCGCAAGGAAAGCTAATTGTGAATTCGAAATTTTCATAAGGCACCTTACTTGCAGACCCTGAAGCCCCTACGCCATAGACACCACCTTTTTCCTCACGTAAGATTTCGATCAATCGAATGTCAAGGATTTCGCTCAAGCATCTGAGGTAATAAGACTCCTCACGACTATAGTCCATCTCACCAGTAAATACCATATTCACTGAGCTCTTTGGCTCTGAGCCCTTATACACTTTTTCGCTCACCATGCCGCTAGGCGGTCTGACTCCCCGATCTATCCATGCCTCCTCTTTGGTAGGAGCACCTGTACCTAGGTATTTTTCTACGAGCGGCACGAGCACTGCCTCGTCTACATTGCCCACAAACCAAAAAGTAAAGTCTGCTGGGCTAGAAAACCTCCCTTGGTAGAAAGCCAATGCTTGATCCATATCTACACGCTCCAAATCAGCTATCGTAGGTATACCTCCCCCTCTCATATTGCCCTGTGCTAATATCTTGGCCATTTTGTCTTGATAGTAATAATTGGGATCGGACATCACATTTGCAAGGAATGCACGATTTCGCTGCATCAGCGACTGAAATGCTGACTCGTCTTTTCTAATTTCAGTAAAATACAAATAAGTAAGCTGTAGCATCGTCTCCAGGTCCTTAGGTGCTGCACTACCTCTAAAACCCTCTTCGTAGTCACCAATATATGGCTGCAAGCCTACAGACTTGCCCGCTAATACCTTTTGCAAATCCGTATAAGAAAAAGCACCTACACCACTCAACCCAACAATATTTGTAGCAAAAGAAGCTGACCAATACTCCTCATCTTCGGCTAGTGAAATCCCTCCTTTGCGATAAGCCAAAAATTGAACTTCGTCATTTTTGTAATCTGTAGACTTGATAAAAACCTGCGCACCATTCGATAGTTTGATGGAGGTCACCCCTATATCATCAATAGTAGATTTTTCAACCACACGACCTGGAGCAGGTTCGTCCTCAATCAGTTGATCACTCAGATTCGTTTCAACCAATGCCTCAGGTGTACTTTCGTCAGAGGCTTTTACCCATGCCAAAAGATCTGTTGTCGTTGGCATTTTGACTTCCTCTTTTTCAGGAGCTGTCAGATACACCACACGATTTTCTTCTGTGATCTGCTGACCAATGATTGCATTGACTTCTTCTACAGTAATACCTTCGAGATATTTTTTGGTAAACTCATACTCGTATTCTATACCTGGCACTGGCTCTTTTTCTAAAAAATGACGCACCAATTCTCCCACAAGCGATTCCGACTCCGTTTTGTCGCGCTCCTTATAGGCTCTTTCGTAGCCCTCCATCAGATTGAGTTTTTCGGTTTTCAATTCAGAAGCTGTAAACCCATGCAATTCTACTCGTTTGATTTCATTCATCAATGTACGAACACCTCCTTCTATATCGTCTGGCTTTGGCACAACTACACATGAAAACGCATTTTTACTCCTGGCAATAAAAGGACCAATGGAAGTTGAAGCATAGAGATATGGTGGATTAGCCTCTTGCAATAAGTCTCTCAATCTTTGATTGACCATAGAAGAGAACAACATTTGAATCAATCCTTTGCGATAATCATTGCCAGTTACCACTTCCTCCACATCAGATTTGTACATGATGTTGAAAATAATATTGGTTGCTTCTTTATCTGAAGCCACCGCTACCAAAGGTTCCTTATTGTCAGGCACTCCCACATCCACTCTTGGCCGTTCATTTTTAGGATTTTTAAACTTCGTGAAATGCTTCTTAATCATAGACTCCATTTTATCTACATCTATATCACCCACAGCAATCACAGCCATCAAATCTGGCCTGTACCAATCATGATAAAATCTTTTAATTGTCTCGGGCTGGAAAGTCTCCAACGTTTCTTTGGTACCAATAGGAAGACGTTCTGCATACTTTGACCCTTTAAAAATGATCGGCAGATAGTCTTGAATCATTCGCATCTGAGCCCCTTGTCCGAGTCTCCATTCTTCGATCACTACCCCTCTTTCCTTTTCTATTTCTTCTGGTTCGAATAGCAAATGTCTACCCCAATCTTCCAAAATAGTCAAGCCTTTATCCATGATTTCGTCGTCCGACGGAATAGGCAATATGTACACGGTCTCATCAAACGAGGTATAGGCATTGAGGTGAGCGCCAAATTTCACTCCTACAGATTGTAGATAATTCACCAGTTCGTTTTTTGCAAAATGTGCCGAACCATTAAAAGCCATATGCTCCGTAAAATGTGCCAACCCACGCTGGTCATCATCTTCCAATACCGACCCTGCATTGACCACCAGACGCAACTCTACTCGTTCCTCTGGCTTACTGTTTTTCTTGATAAAATACTTCAAACCATTTTTGAGTGTCCCTGTCCGTATAGACGGATCAAAAGGGATCTTTTCATCTAAAGAAAGGTCTTGCGTATGCCCCTGCAGAGCAACAAAAAACACAATCACAAGGAGCAGATGCTTTTGTACAATTTTCATAAAATACTATTAATTAAAAAGGTGATATAATCTATTCGGTTGATACAAAGACGAGGACAGCAAACAAAGGATGGTATACTTTGATCAAAGGCTACAACGCCTTATCAGCTGTCATTTATTGTTTCAATTGGAAATAAAATGAAGCATAAGTTCTATTGAGTTTCACGTGTGTACAAATTCCCTTTGCATAGGTATGCGTGTTTCGGCCATCTTCTGAATACAGTGTAAATACATGAGGCTCATCTTTTTTGATAATCAAATTTTCGGCAAACTGCTGAGAAAAAGTATCCTCCTTTGTACCTGGCTCCGAAAAGTATAACTCTGGTACTGAATAGGTAATCGGATTAGTCCCCAAATGCTCTTCAAACCCGTTGACTTCCACTATATACTCTCCGTTTTCAATCCACACTTTTGACTTGGTTCGAGAGCTTCCATTCAATTTGCTCTCAGCATGACCGCTCACTAAACGCCCGTCTACATAGACCTCATAGAGCTGATAATGTACTGTAAATGTGAGTAGCATCTTGATCGAGGTCTCGCTGTCTATGGCATAGGTCGTAGTATCTCCTTTTACTTTCTTTTCGGCAATCATATAGCCTACATTCTTATCTCCTTTGATCACTTCGTATTCCAGACGCTGTGCGAAACTGAAACTCACAAAGCCACAGAACAAGATCACGAAAATGAAACTAGATGATAAAAAATGACTAAGAGGAGAACGACTCGTCATGAAGTAAAAATGCGTTTTTGTATGAATTTGAAATCGTAAGGGAAGATAAATCAGATTTGGTAAATGGGAATCTTAAAATCATTAAATTTATTGACACACGAACTATACCTCTCTATCATGGCTATCAAAACCTATTCGAACAACGACGTTATTGTGAAATGGCAATCTGACCTATGCATTCATTCTGAAAAATGCTTTCATGGGCTACCCAAAGTTTTTAACCCTAACCAGAAACCATGGGTGAACATAACGGGTGCTTCGACCGAAGACATTGTGGCACAAGTACAAAAATGTCCGTCTGGCGCCCTATCCATCGTAAACGAACCCAGCCAAATCACTCCCTCTCAAGAAACCATCGTAGAAACAATGCCCAATGGACCACTTATGGTGTATGGACAAATGAAAATCAAACACAACGGACAAGAGGTTCTCAAAGACAATAAAGCCACGGCTTTTTGTAGATGTGGGGCTTCCAGAAACAAACCTTACTGCGATGGTACGCATAAAAAAATTGATTTCATAGGCTAAAATTTAGCCGTATCTTTGCACCATGAATGAGGTAGCAACTTTAGTAGATTTAAGAAAATCATCGAAGAAAGAAATCTCTAATTTCCTAGTGGAAATCGGAGAAAAGCCCTTTCGCGCCAAGCAAATCCAAGAATGGATCTGGAAAAAATCTGCCACTTCCATAGATGAGATGACTAATCTATCACTAACTACCCGCGATAAACTTAAGGCTCATTTCACCATTAGACCAGCCGTCGTAGACAAAGAGCAAAAAAGCAATGATGGCACGATCAAATCTGCGCTCAAACTACACGATCAGCATTTAATCGAAAGCGTGCTAATCCCACAAGACGAAAGAATGACAGCCTGTGTGTCTTCGCAAGTGGGCTGTTCTCTAAGTTGCAAATTTTGCGCTACTGGCTATATGGATCGAGCAAGAAACCTAGACGCCTCAGAGATCTACGATCAAGTAGTGACAGTAGCCAGGCAAGCCAAGGAAAACTTTGATAAGCCGCTATCCAACATCGTATATATGGGCATGGGCGAGCCTTTGCTCAACTACAAAAATGTACTCGAATCTATCGACCGCATCACCTCTCCCGATGGTCTCCATATGTCGCCTAAACGGATCACAGTATCCACAGCAGGCATAGCCAAGATGATCAAAAAATTAGCCGACGACGACGTAAAATTCAACTTGGCACTCTCGCTCCATGCAGCCAACGATGAAAAGCGAAACAAGATCATGCCGATCAACGAAACGAATACACTAGAGGCCCTGCGAGAAGCACTGAATTACTTCTACAAAAAGACTGGCAATAAGATCACCTTTGAGTACATTCTTTTTTATGATTTCAATGACTCATTACAAGACGCTCAAGAGTTGTTTGAATTTTGGAAGCGTGTACCTGCCAGAATCAACATCATAGAATACAACCCTATCGCTGAAGCCAAATACAAAAACGCCGATGCGGATACATTAGATACTTTCACTAAGTTTTTGACGGACAAAGGGGTAAATGTACACGTACGTAGAAGCCGTGGCAAGGACATTGATGCGGCCTGTGGACAACTGGCAAACAAAAATTAAAGCTTTCTGACAATCACCTCTGCAAGTGCTAGCTTATCCTTGAGGGCTTCAAATAATTCTGGCTCTATACGTCCAAACAAAGTGCAAATTTCTAAAAATTCTTGACTAGTGATTTCAACGCCAAAATCATTGACGATACGCATGACATCACTCGTTTTTTCGTAGCCATATTCTACTTTGAAAGCCTGTTTGATTTCTATTACTTCAATTTCGGCCATGCGCAATGCTTCTTCTGCGGCAGTTTTATAAGCATGAACTAACCCACTCACTCCCAGCTTAGTCCCACCAAAATAGCGAACCACAACCACCAGCGTATTAACCAATTCGAATGATCTGATTTGCCCCAGTATAGGATCGCCAGCCGAATGATTAGGCTCTCCGTCATCATTGGCACGAATAAGCTGTTGATGGCCATCGTTGATCAAATGAGCATAACAGTGATGCCGAGCATCGTAGTATTCTTTTTTGAGAACTTCCAGTTTCTCCTTCACTTCATCCAAAGAATTAACTTGGTAAGCAAAAGCCAAAAACTTACTCCCCTTTTCTTTATAAAACCCTTCTGTTGGTGATTTGATGATACGATAGGATTCCGCCATCTTTAATCCATTTTTTCTAGTCTGGTTTCACTCTCATCAGTCAGCCAATCTGTCTCATCCAGATCAATCGTTTTCTTGTAATATTCAGCCGCCAAATCTTTTTCACCATTGGCTTCGGCAACACGCCCAAGCCCCAAATATGCGATGCTGCGATAATACTCACCACGGTCGGGATTCTTGCTCCCTGTAGACAAGCAGCGCTGATAGTACCATTTCGCATCCGAAAAAGACTTGCCCACTTTTTCCATATATACCCCCTGAAACACTTCTCCACACATTTTGTAATAAGGCTTTTCGTTCCTCTGCAACTGGTGTATGAGAGGAATAGCATTTCTATAATCTTTTTGCCTCATCAGACATTCTAGGTATTTAGCTTTGAAATAGTCGTTTGCAGGATACATCTTATAAAGCCTTTCTAAATAATACCGAGCCTTATCTGGACGATTTTCGTATCTCAACCAGATATATGACAAGTATAAACTGGCTTCTATTTTCACTATTTTGCTATGATGCACCGCACTGTCCAGCTGAATCAGCCCTCGATCGATATCTCCACTCTTAAACACCCAAACAAATGATTTGTATACTGGATGACGCTCAGGATATTTTTCACGAAAGTAGTTATACAACCCTGCTAAAAAAAACAACTCCGAACTTTCGGAAGTATGCTCCATGGTCTTTTTGATCAAGTTGTAGGTTTGCTTGGCCTGAGTCATGGCCTTGAAGCTACTCCCTTCTTGGGCATAATATTCTGCCAACAAACCATGAGCCGACATTTCAAAAAACATAGCTTCAAGGTTGTTCGAATCTTTTCGACTGATCTGCTCAGACAATGAGATGGTTTTGAGCAGGTACTTTTCGTGTTCAGGATATACAGGACTAGACGTTCGTAATGGCTGATCTGTCCATGCCAGACTCATCGCCCGCATCATCGGAACAATAGGATGGTCAGGTAGTTTTTCGGAAAGAGAGTCTATGACGCGCTCAGCCGCTTCAAATTCCTGATTATAAATATAGTCACCCCCACGATCTACCATTTTCAGCAAATCCTCATTTCCAAAAAGGGGAAGTTTTTGTGCCTGCGTTGTCGTATAAAAACAACTCCAAAAGGCAATGACTAGACATAGTTTTTTAAATAATGGACGAATAATCGTAGGCTTTGGGTGGAAAGAAGTATTTCGATTTTTTTTAAGCGTAATAATCGGCAAATTTGATATTAAATTAATGATATGACAATTCCTAAATTATATAATCTTCCGACAGTGAATCAAAGTGCCCTCATGACTATAGCTGAAGGTGATTTTATTCCATTTGACATTCAACGAGTCTATTGGATTACGTCCAATATCCAAGATCAAATACGCGGAGAGCATGCGCACAAGTCGTGCCAACAATTGCTTTCGTGTCTAAGTGGAAAACTTAAAATCACTATGGAAGATATTCAAGGTAAAAAGTACCATTTTGAATTGTCTCAGCCCAATGAAATGGTACTCATTCCATCACAATATTGGTGCAAAATCGAATATAATAAAGATGCTATTGTGTTGGTGATGGCTTCTCAAGGTTATGATGCAAAAGACTATATCAGAGAATACAACACATTCAAATCACAAACGACAAGTTAAAGAATGGTAGCAGATAGGCTAATTTTTTTGGAAGGGATACCTGATACTTCTACACTCAAAGATCTCCCCATATATTATAAGCCTCAATACTTAAGGCTAATCCAACCCAATGTAAAAGGCTTTTACGCTTTGCTCCCAAACAGGAGAGACATTGTTATGCTCCTCTATTTTCAATGTATTGAAAATGAAGCCATCAGTCTCCAAGAAGCCCCTTTTGGAGGCATTTATTTCACACAACTGGCAGAAAACCGTCAAATCAATGACTTTCTTCAGTTCATCTCTCTACAGCTCTCAACAATAGGCATCACCCGACTCTCAATCAAAATCGCTCCTCGTTGCTACGGCCCATCAGCACTTCCGCTCGATACTATCGGCATGTCCTCCACAAAAAGAGAAATCAATCACCACTTGCCTATCACTTCAAAATCGCTCACAGATCAGATGACTCAGATGCAACGCAGGCGTTTGAAAAAAGGCATGGCAGCCAATTTTGTTTTTGTACAAGAGGCGCCTGATCAACTTAATAAAATATATACATTCATTCAGGCATGTAGAGCTCAGAAAAAACACGCCATTTCTGTCTCATTAACCAAACTGAAAGCTCTCTCAGATGCACTCCCCTCACGCTACCTTATGTTTAGCTGTTATCATCAAGGGCAACTTATAGCAGCTACGATATGTGTCATGGTGAATGATAGAGTGCTCTACAATTTTTTACCTGCAAGCCTCAAAACCTACAATACCTACAGTCCGATGGTCTTTCTGCTAAACAAAATTTACGAATATGGACAACAGCATTATTTTGAAGTATTAGACTTGGGCACGTCTATGCTTGATGATAAACCCAACGAAAAGCTCATTACTTTTAAAAATAGAATGGGAGGAGTACAAACCGAAAGATCTATCTATTCACGGGAAATTTGAGTCTTCTATCTAAGTAAATCACCTAAATACGCTCCAGAATCAATAGAAAATTTGCCTCACGCTTATATCGTAACATTATTATCTGTAAATTCGTCTCTTTCATTAACATCATCCCAAAAATTGTTGAAGAAAACCTTTCCCATATTGTTCTGTCTGTTTTTCAGTATTCAGGTATTTGCAAATACCGAAAAAACGAATGCTGAGAAAAATGATGAATCCAAGTCCGTAGACGCAAAGAAAGAGGCCGAATCTGTAGAAAATTCTGAGCAAAGCGAGACGAATGCTGAACCCGATTCTAGCTACTACTCCGTCAACAAGTTCAACTTCTTATTCTACTTTGTGTATAAAATGAAATACATGGAAGACGAAACCGAAGTAGAAGCCCCTAAAAAATAATTTAATATTTTCTAGCCTTTTTTCGGAATGAAGATGGCCCTCCCTCGAAGGTCACATAAATCGTGAAACTATGAATATTTAGACTTTCGATTCCCGCACTAAAGTCATTTTGCTCACTGTCCAATACATTTAACAAACCAAACGAATACCTGACTTCTGGAGAGAATTTGAATAACTCCTGAAATAAATCAAGACCCACACCCACATCCAAAGACAAATTAAACTTATCGATCAGCAAACGTTCTGACGCGTCTTCATCTTTCTTATTACCAGACACTTTTACCGCTGGTGTTATCCCCGCTAAAAGGTAAATGGCTCTATTTTCTCTTCGTACAGATTTGTATTTAAATAAAACTGGAAGTTCAAAATAGGTAGGATCTCTCAATTCATTATAGACTTCTCCGTTGTCGTACCTATAGTCTAGCCCGAGTTGATAGAAACTAAAAGTAGGTGCCACTCGAATATCCATGTACTGAAAGACATGAAAATTAACGATAAACCCAATTTTGAACCCAAACTTATCCGTTGGCAAAATGGAATGTACAGAATCTAACGCAGGGGTAATGTACTCATCCGAATACTTCAATCTAAACCTAGACTTATGCCCACCGATCATAAACCCGTAGTGTACACTTTGTTCATCAAAATTCGGCAAATTGATCGCACCTGAAATCTGAGCATGAGACTCAGTAGCAACCAGACAGCAGCCAACGACAAAAGCCAGTACTATTTTATGGCAGTGTATATGGAGCTTATGCCGAAAGTTAAAGGTTTGCATTTAGTGTCTTTGTATCCTGTTTTTTCTAAAATATTGAGAAAGTCTTGACCGTAAGGAAATTCTGCAACTGATTCTGGCAAGTAGGTGTAGGCGGCATTATCACTCGATACTATCTTGCCGATCAGTGGCAATATAGCCTTAAAATAAAAACCGTAAAGCTGTTTCATTGGAAATTTGGTAGGTTTAGAAAACTCCAAAACAACCAACTTGCCTCCATCCTTCAGCACACGCCTCATATCAGAGAGACCTTTTTCCAAATGTTCGAAATTCCTTACGCCAAAGGCAACGATCACAGCGTCAAACTTATTGTCTTCGAAAAGCAACTGCTCTGAATCACCAAGGCGCATTTCGATAATATCTTCCACTCCTAGTTCAATCATTTTCTTCTTGCCTACTTCGAGCATACCTTCAGAGATATCCACTCCGATGATTTTTTCTGGTTTTAGCTTCAGAGCCTCTATAGCCAAATCACCTGTGCCAGTTGCAATATCAAGGATGATTTTAGGTTGATGCGATTTCAACTGACGGATGGCTTTTTTCCTCCAAAGGATATCAATACCCATGCTAAGAAAGTGATTGAGGAAATCATAGCGTTTACTGATATTATTAAACATATCAGCTACTTGTTGCTTCTTCGATTGCTCTTGATTTTTATAAGGTAGTACCGCCAATTGCTTCTTATTTTTATGAGGTTGCAATATTACACGGAATCCTTGAATTAATTATCAATCAAACCCTCCAACCCACCCTATTCCACATTTTTAAGCGCAGATATTAGATTCACAGAGCGAAGACATATAAATTAAATGTGTGATCGATGGAGTTCCAAATTGGTTTTAAGCATTTTTGCAAAAAATTACTCCTATGAAAATCACAAGTTCCGAATTCGTCATCAGCAATACCGACTACAAATTATGTCCTGCCGCCGACAAGCCAGAATATGCTTTTATAGGAAGATCCAATGTGGGCAAATCGTCGCTTATCAATATGCTCACAGACAAAAACAAACTAGCCAAAACCTCTGGAAAACCCGGAAAAACCCAGTTGATCAATCACTTTTTGATTAATAAAACGTGGTACTTGGTAGATTTACCAGGCTACGGCTGGGCTCAGGTGAGCAAAGAAATGAAGCAAAAATGGGAGGTCATGACCAAAAATTATTTGGGTCAACGAGAAAACCTACACAACGTATTTGTATTGATCGATTCTCGGATTCCTCCACAGAAGATTGATATCGATTTTTTGAATTGGCTCGGAGAATATCAAATTCCGTTCTCTATTATTTTCACCAAAGCCGACAAGCCTAACAATTCAAAAATCCAATCTAATATTGCGAACTTTAAAACAGAATTAAAAAAACACTGGGAAGAGATCCCGCCTACTTTTGTGACCTCATCTGCACAAAAAGTAGGTCAGAAGGAAATATTAGAATACATCGGTCAAATTAATGAGAGTGTATAAGATTATATTAATTTTACGGCCGGTTTAACAACAAACTATGGATTTCAACGAAATAGCAACGGTATCAGGCAAAGGAGGACTATTCAGCGTAGTGGCTCCTACACGTGGAGGTATGATCCTCGAATCAATGGACGAACAGAAAAAGAAGTTGGTAGTTAATGTCAACTCTAAAGTTTCTGTTCTTGGTGAAATATCGATTTATACCACTGACAAAGAGGGCTCTCGCCCATTGTCACAAGTGATGCAAAAAATTCACAAAGAATTTGATGGAGACACTGGCTTGACTACCAATTCGGACAACGAAGAATTGAAAGCTTTCTTAAGGTTTATCCTTCCAGAGTACGACGAGGATCGCGTGTACACCTCAGACATCAAAAAAGTAGTGAAGTGGTACGACCTACTCAGCAAAAACTACCCAGAGCTGTTCGAGGAAAAAGAGGAGAAAGAAGAAAAAGCCGCAGAAAAGAAAAAATAAGCTTCTGATGAGCTTACCTCTCAACACTTGCGCAGCACTTATTACCAAGCATTTCCAACTCCCAGATGAGGAGTTGGAACATTGCCAGTCATCGGAAAAAGAACTCGAGCAAGCCCTCTCCGCTATCATAAATAACTTGCTGAATCAGGATCTTGCACGCCTGATGAATGCCTTTTATAAAATTGATTTGAACGAAATTGTATTCAAACGAATCATTACTTCCGAAGCTCCCGACCAAATAGGTCTGGCACTAGCCAAAGAAGTAATCAAACGAGAATGGCAAAAGGTAAAAACCAGAGAAAGACACAGAAGCAATTAGTTCTTCTGTACGATGGACGCTTCTCCTCTAAAAGCATGTGCTTTGTTCACCATATCAGGCGACCCAATAAATAGTGGCACACGCTGATGCAGTTCTGTAGGTTCGATTTCCATTACACGACGCTGACCATCCGTAGCCATGCCACCTGCCTGCTCTATAATGAAAGCCAGACAGTTGCATTCGTACATGAGCCTGAGCTTACCATCAGGTGCCTTTTCCGTACTAGGATAGATGTAGATACCTCCCTTCAACAAATTTCTATGGAAATCTGCCACCAAAGAGCCAATGTATCTCGCACTATATTGTTGTTCTTTACAATATTCAATGTATGCTTTCACTTCTGGCTCAAAACTGTTGTAAGAACCTTCGTTGATAGAGTACATTTTTCCATCTTTTGGGCACTTCATATTTTGATGAGACAATAAAAACTCGCCCAAAGTGGGCTCGAAGGTAAAGCCATTTACACCATGACCAGTAGTATAAACCAGCATCGTGGAAGATCCATATAAGATATAGCCCGCTGCTACTTGCTTATCGCCTTTTTGCAAAACATCTTCCATCTGCACAGGCGTACCGATAGGGGTAACTCTCCTATAAATAGAAAATATGGTTCCGATAGATACATTCACATCGATATTGGATGAGCCATCCAGCGGATCCATTGCCACCACATATCTACTATTGGAGTTTAAACGAATCAAATCATCTTCCTCTTCGGAAATAATCGCACAGACTTCTCCGCCATTTTTAAGGGCGCGTGTAAATCTGATATCCGCAATTACATCTAATTTTTGCTGTTCTTCGCCCTGTACATTAGTGGCACCATAGGCGCCAGCGATATCCAGCAAGCCAGATTTATTGACTTCACGATTAATTATTTTTCCAGCAAGGGCTATATCTCTTAGTAATTGAGACAACTCACCAGTGGCGAAAGGAAATTCGCCTTGTTTGTCATTGATGAATCTATCTAAGGTAGTACCAATAGTAGATCCGAGTGTATGCTTGTCCATGAAAAGTGTTTTGGGTACTGCAAAAATAGAAATAATAGCTTAATGATGGGGCTCTCAAATTAGTTTCTCCCTTCAATTGTTGCTCATTTATTTTTTTATTCTATCACCCTAGGTAATTTTGCGACCCTAATTTTAAAAAAATGAAAGTATTCAAATTTGGTGGCGCATCGGTAAAAGATGCCCCTTCTGTAAAAAATGTAGCTGAAGTAATCAAGCAATTTTGCAACGAAGAACTCGTAGTCATTGTGTCTGCTATGGGTAAAACGACCAACGCACTGGAAGAATTAGTGCAATTGTTTTTTGACAAAGGAGACTGGCAGGGGCAGTTGCAAGTCATCAAAAATTTTCATTTCGACATTTCTAATGGTCTCTTCGAAAAAGACCATCAGGTATTCGAAAGACTAGAAACCATATTTGAAGGAATCGCCAAATATTTAAGTTTTGCAGAAAGCAAACCCTATATGGAAGTATATAGTGAGATGGTAAGTCAGGGCGAACTGCTCTCTACTCGCATCATCAGAAACTATCTAAACGAAAACATACACAAAACCATCTGGATAGATGCTCGCACCTATGTAAAGACCGACTACAACTACATAGACGCTCGTGTAGACTGGGACATGACCAAAAGAAATATTAGCGAAAAGATTCCAGCTTTTGCCAAAGATGCTATCGTCATCACGCAAGGATTTATCGGGTCTAATGGTGAAGGAAAAACAACCACACTAGGTCGTGAGGGATCTGATTTTAGTGCCGCTATTTTCGCTACAGGCCTTAGTGCTGAATCTGTCACGGTATGGAAAGACGTGCCAGGTGTCATGACTGCTGATCCTAGAAAAATGCCAGATGCAGTGATCATTCCTAAGCTAAGCTATACGGATGCCTCTGAAATGACTTATTACGGTGCGTCTATCATTCACCCACGCACCATCAAACCTTTGGCACAAAATGGCATTAAACTGTACGTTCGCCCTTTCAATGCACCAGAAGAATTGGGTACAGTGATTGGCGATGAGGGTACGGGTATGCATCCAGCTTCTTTCATCTTGAAAACCAAACAAGTATTTATCGACTTTAAAGTCACTGACTTTACGTTTATAGATGAGAAAAAATTAAGTATGATTTTCAATGCCTTGGATCAGCTCAATATCAAAATCAATTTGATGCAAAACTCAGCGGTGAGTTTCTCTATTTGTATTGACAAGAAATTTGACAAAGTCGAGCATTTGGTACAAAGGCTCAGTGACACTTTCAATATCGAAATGCGCGACAATCTAGAAATGCTGACAGTGAAAGGATATGACCAAGAAGCATTGGATAAAATCTACGATCGTAAGGAAATATTGCTAGAACAAAAATCGAAAGATGTGTATCACCTTCTATATGTGCCAGAAAAAAAGCACAAAGAATTAAGTGAATCGGCGTAAGGCAGAAACGATCCCACTGAGGTAAGCACTGCCAAACAAATTGACATGTACCAGGAGCGGGTATAAATTGAATATTGATTCTCGCTCTCGGTATCCCTCTTTCAAAGGGAATGCTTCGTGATAGCTTTCGTAAAACCGATTTTCAAAACCCCCAAACATCCGAGTAAAGGCCAGTTCTGCCTCACGATGACCATAATAAACTGCAGGATCGATCATAAAGGACAGGCTGCCCATGCACATCTGCCAAAAAATTGCCTGACCAGAGGTCTCCATGCAATAAAGCTGGCTCTTCCTCTGGTAATAATACTGATAGCACCCTCAAAAGCTGATCAAACCTGTTCGTCAGCTCTTTATCTATCAACCCACGATCTCTTGCCATTTTAATTTGTGGCATAAGCCTACAATGAATGAAAAATTCCGACCAATTACGATCCCTTATATTGGACTGCGGGAGGCTACCAATATAATTATCATGATCTAAACCAAAAGTTTCGGAAGTACACTGGTGAAGTGCTGCCAGAGACTGACCAAATACAGACCAAAAATTTTCTGTACTCCTCCCTGACTCAACAAAAGTCAAACAGAGAAAATCTGCTGTAGTTGTTTTTCCTATACCTTGCACCTTTGGCACACCGATCGTATCTGTGCTTCTGAGTAGCACCAGTCCCTGCGCTTCTGTTTCGAACATGTGTGAGGCCCCTTGACCCCACTTAAGAAAGTACGTTTTTCCATCAAACAAAAACTTACCAGCTTGATGGATACACCCTCCACCAATAGGTTTTATTTCGACTTCGGTCAGAGTGTCAAATAACTGACGCGCGACGGCTTCGCCTAATTTCATTTTTGAGTTTCGATATGCGCTATCAATTGATCTACTGAGCGAGAAACCATCTGGAAAACATTTTCGAAACCATCATAGCCACCGTAGTAAGGATCTGGCACATCCAAATCTCCATCAGCCTCTGGGTCAAAACCGCGCAACAAATAAAGATTTTTAGCACTCCCCGCAGCAAGCGCCTTCATGTCTCGAAAATTATTTCTATCCATAGCCAATATATAATCGAACCGATCAAAATCCTCTGCCACAAATTTTCTTGCCTTGTGGCTGATGGGTACTCCGTGTGCTCGTGCCACTTCTATACTTCTATGATCTGGATTTTCTCCCACATGATAAGCCGCAGTACCTGCTGAGTCTGCTTCCATACTTAAACCCTTCACCTTATGATTAAAGATCGCCTCGCCCAGAGGTGAGCGACAAATATTGCCTAGGCATACAAATAAGACTTTAGTCATAGCTACTCTTTTTTCTTGCCAAAATTTTTAATTATTATAAACTGCTACGCAAAATTAATTTAGTCTATTATTTCAATGAATTCATCGAAATAGAAATGACCCCACCTCATTATTATATAATTTTACCTTAGAGAAATCTAAACCAAAACATAACACAATAGCATGTCAACAAAAGTAAAATCAGAACTGTCCTTTATCTTCAAGCTTTCGCTCTTGTTCTTGATTTTATTCGCTAGCAAAGTGAATAGATCTTCTGATATTTTCGCTTCTACGAAAGAAGCCCTTATCCCTGCAGACAATATCTCTGTGATCACAACCTCAATTAGAGAGTAAAAGAGCTTTTTTCTATTTCAAGAAAAAATTTAAAAAAAAATCACAACAGGTGGTTACTTTGTATATGTATCTAGTATAAACAAGTACATAACACAAATTTTATTCATACACCTGTTTAACATTTTTATCAAAAATGAAAAGCCCCGAGATCACAATCGGGGCTTTTCGTTTTTATATTGTTTTGTATTTTATTACCTGATGCTAAGCCCTATACCTGCAGTAATGGTGTTATACTCTTGGAAAGTATAGTCTGCATGCAAAGTAATAATAGCAAATTTCAATCGTAGACCTGCCGTACCTCTAAAACCATTACTTACATAAGTTTCTGACACAGGATCTTCCAAAGGAATAGTAACAGTAGTACCATTATTATCCTCTCCCTCTATTAGGTACGTACCTTTGATATCTAGTGAAGACGAAGAATTGTTGTAACCGAATCCGCCGTACAAAGTCAAAATCGAAAGTTTCTTAGACACCAGTACTTGGTAAGTCCAAGAGTTGATTCCTATTTCTCCTACCTGATCTTCCCCATCTATCAATCCATTTTCTAAATCCAACGTGGTATTGATTCTATTGTAGCCCACCAAAATGGACATATCTATCGGAATGTGCTTAAGCCCTGGGATCCACTGCTTAAAATCATGCATCAAGCCCAACCCAAACATGCTCACCTTGTAACCATCTTCTTCGCTTTCCTGCGTTGGCATCCATCTCACTTTCAAATCCGTGTTTTTGATCAAGCCCAATCCAAGCTGAATCATTGGCATAGGTACGTAACCGTTTACGTCATCGCTCAAGTTTAGCCCTGGAGGCGCATAAAATTGAGCTGTAGCTGTTTCTGTTTGTCCCGACACACTTGGTGCGGTCAGGCTCGATTCTAACAGCACTTGTGAATCATCTCCAAAAACGGTTGGCAATGATTCCGTATTCTGAGAAGCGGTTCTAATTCCACCATTATTAGTATCTCCAGCACTTAGGAAATCGAAAAACAATTCGCTACTTGGCGCTTTAGCCAAGCTCACTGTAGCCGTAAGATCAAAACCTAATGGTTTGTGTGTTTTCGCAGTATTGTACCACCCATTGGCAGTACCATATCCGAAACCTACAAAAACAGGATTGAGGTAGTTGCCCATCAATTCGCTAGCAGCCTCTTCTCCACCATAAAGAAACAGACCAAGGTCTAGAGACTCAGGATCTGGAATGGCCTGATTCGTTTGCGCCAGTAGGTTAGAATTGGCCGAGCATACTATTCCAAGACAAATAGTAAGTATTGATTTAGTAAAGTTGAATCTCATAATTTTCAGTTTTTAATTCGAGGTTTAAAAATAAGTCTAATTCAAACAATTACACAAAGAAAGGCTTTTTCTTAGTTGAATGAGGGGTTTCTGTCTAGGAAAAAAACTATTCTATCGACCGATAAAGAAAATTGATTTAATACTTTCTTCTACCGTTTTTGAAACACTAATTTTGAAGTGTTAAAATAGTTAAATCATAAACATTCATACATAATTATGTCATTAGTAGGAAAAAAAGCACCCTTGTTTGAAGCCCCAGCGGTAATCAACGGCGAAGAAATAGTAGAATCATTTTCATTGGATCAATACTTAGGTAAAAAAGAAGTAATCTTCTTCTTCTACCCAAAGGATTTTACATTCGTATGCCCAACAGAAATCTTGGCTTTCCAAGAAAAATTGGCTGAATTCGAAAAAAGAGGCGTAGCAGTAGTAGGCGCATCTACGGATACTGAAGAAACGCACTTGGCTTGGTTGATGACAGACAAGAACAAAGGCGGTATCTCTGGTGTAACTTATCCATTGGTAGCTGATACTAGCAAGACAATTGCTCACAACTACGGTGTATTGGCTGGAGATTGGGATTACGACGAAGAAGGTCAGCTCGCATTCAAAGGATTGCCTATCGCTTTTAGAGGTACTTTCTTGATCGACAAAGAAGGTACAGTAAGACAAGAAACCATCAACGATCTTCCATTAGGTAGAAACATCGACGAAATGATCAGATTGGTAGATGCACTTCAGTACGTAGAGAAGCACGGCGAAGTATGCCCTGCCAACTGGGAAGAAGGCAAAGACGCTATGCAAGCCACTAGAGAAGGAGTAGCTGATTATTTGTCTAAGCACTAAAGAAACCGTATTATATACTTAAGAAAAGTCCTCCTTGATGGAGGACTTTTTTATTTTAGCCCCTCCAAAATAAACAAATGCAAGGAACGGTAACAAAATCGATGGGGTTGTGGTACTTGGTCGAGGGTGCAGACGGCGAAAGCTACAACTGTCGCCTCAAGGGCAAGTTTAAACTTGAAAACAAGAAAATATCCAATCCTGTGGCGGTTGGCGACAAAGTCACCTTACTAGAAGATGAAGGCAATGCCGAAGCTTGGATCATATCAGAAATTCTTCCTCGCGAAAACTATATTATCCGTACTTCTCCCAAGAAAAAGGGGCATGGGCACATCATTGCCAGCAATATAGACCTAGCCATCGTGATCGCTACAGTAGCCAATCCCAGAACCTCTTTAGGCTTTATTGACCGATTTCTGGTAACGGCCGAAGCCTTTAGGATTCCCGCTATGATTTTGTGCAACAAAATAGACCTCCTCTCTGCCGAAGAACTAGCAGGGCTGAAGGAAAAAATGAAGGAATATGAGGTGCTCGGATACCAAACGGGGTTTATATCAGCGCTCAATCCTAAAGATATCGCTGCTTTGAAAGAAATTTTGCACAACCAAACCACTTTGATTTCTGGTCATTCTGGAGTGGGCAAGTCCACAGTAGTAAATCAACTCATTCCCGAAGCCGAACAAAAGACTAGTGAAATTTCGGACTTTTCTGAAAAAGGCACTCACACCACTACCTTTGCCGAAAGGTTCAAAGTAGCCGAGAACTCCTACATCATAGATACGCCCGGCATCAAAGAACTAGGACTAGCAGAGATCGAAAAAGACGAACTCAGCCACTACTTTCCTGAGTTGAGACAGCTGCTGGGTCAGTGCAAATTCAACAACTGCACCCATACCCACGAGCCAGGCTGTGCAATAGCAGCTGCCTACGAGGCAGGCGAGATTTCGCAAAGCAGATACGACAGCTATCTAAGTATGCTAATGGGAGATGACAACAGGAGGTGAATCAATTCATCAATCTCTGAATGGGCTTTTTGAGCCAATTGAAATTCAGACCAAATACCCCGACTCTCTTCAAAATCATATAAGTCATCGGAATTTTTGCCAGCTCAGCCCAGAGCTGAAAAAAACCTTGTAGTTCTATATTTTTGCCAGCTAAAAAAGCATGTCTGATTTCGTATCTCAAGCGATTAATCAATGCGGCATTTTCAGATTCGCTTTGGTTGAGTCGCTGAGCTTTTTGACAGACGATAAGTGTAGAGCCTACTTTAGAATCACCCTTTTGATAAAACGAAGTCGATTGAGAGTAGCGCAGAAGCCGTACGTATGTAAGCATTTCTGCCTGATAAGCATAAAGCCAATTTCTAGAAGACCTCACCCAAAAATCAAAATCTTCATAAGCGAGATTTTCATCATACCCGCCCAATTCATCTAACACCCTTTTTCGTATCATCATGGTAGGTGTGGGCACAAAATACGTATCAATCAGTTTTTCATAAACATTCCCCTCGTAAGCTATCATACCAGTATTATAAAAATGGCGATACAGCTCCTTCCCAGACTCATCTATATATAAGGCATCGGAATAAATCACACCGACACGCTCCTCTTGCTGCTCAAAAAAAGCCACCTGCTTTTCAATCCTATCTAACGTCAGCACATCATCACCAGCCAAGTCTATCACATACTTTCCTTTGGCTAATGCCAACCCCTGATTGAACGCTTGTGTATTGCCCAAATTTTGACGTAAATCTATGAATACAATCTCCGGCCTATTGGTGAGCCATTCGGCGATCACCTCCCGACTATGATCTGTACTGGCATCATCTACCACGATCAATTGAACCTGAGCATAGGTCTGATTCGCTACAGCATCCAAAGCTTCTTTTACAAACCTTGCCTGATTATAGCACAGACAGATGACCGATACCAGTGGATTTTCCATAAGTTCAAAACTAAATATTTGTACGGTTCTTCCATCTAATTAATATTTATATACTTTTGTGGGCTTGATGAACATGATCACAAACATAGCGAAGTACAAAACGCTCATCCTAATCATAGGGATGATAGCTGGATTGGGTATAGTAGCCCAGCCCATACTAAAGGCCTATGTAGACTGTGAAGTTGTTTGCAAACTAGGTAAAGACACTGATCAGCAAAAGGATAGCCAAAAGGAGAATCCTAATGATGCGCAGATATCTACGCTAGAAGCCATCGCACCTACTGCTCAGATTCATTTCTCTCCTTTGGACTTTGTGCTAGAAGATCTGCCTACTGCAGAGACGCCAAAAGCCAATCAAAGAATACGGATGGCTGTGCAGCTACCCGAAAAGCTCCTTAAGGTGCTTTTCAATATTATTATTGCCCCAAACGCTCCCTAAGCGCCTCCTCTTGTCCGTTGGACAACTACTACTAGGCCACTCACAGCCTACACTCAATAAAAACCTTATTCAGTAATTACTTTTTTAAACATTTATACAAATGAAAAATAAAGGCGGAGTAGTACTACTCACGATTGTAGTCTCCATACTTTGTGTTTATTATCTGTCGTTCACTTTTGTGGCACAGCGAGTAAACCAACAAGCAATAGATGCAGCTACTGTGGACAATACCACAGACTACCAAAAGAAACAACAATACCTCGATTCTGTATGGAACGAGCCAGTATATAATCTTTTTGGTGTGGATTTCACCTATAAGGAAATTAAAGAAACAGAATTGAACCTTGGGCTTGACCTTCAGGGCGGCATGCATGTAACCTTAGAAGTCTCTCCAGTAGAGATCGTAAAAGGCATCAGCGGCAACAGCACCGATCCTAATTTCTTGAAAGCCTTGGATATGGCCAAAGAAAGAGTGAAAGGCACGCAGCTAGATTTTGTAAATGAATTTTACAATGCGTACAAAGAATTATCTCCAGACAAATCTCTAGCAAGTGTATTCGCTACAGCAGCCAATAGAGGAAGAATCAGCCTCAGCACTTCTGACGAAGAAGTCTTGGACTTGATCAACACGGAGGTAGATGGAGCGATCGAAAGATCATTCAATATCTTAAGAACTAGAATTGACAGATTCGGTACTTCACAACCTAACATTCAAAGATTGCAAGGTACTGGAAGGATCCAAATCGAACTCCCAGGTGTAGACAATCCAGAGCGAGTAAGAAGGCTCCTACAAGGAGTAGCTAAGCTTGAGTTTTGGGAAGTATACGATATGCAAGAAATTTTCCCAACACTTCAAGCAATGAACGATGTGATGGTGAAAGAAATGAAAGCCGAACTACCAGAAATTTCTGGAGAAGAAGCAGAAAGCACTGAATCAGAAGACTTGGGAGACCTATTGTCTGACGACAGCGAAGTGGATTCGTTGAATGCAGATGACCTAGAATCACAACTAGCCAGCGATAGCACAGCTGTAGACTCTACTTTCAACTCACAAGTATCACCATTGTTTAGCTTATTGAAAGCACAATATGGCTTGGTGTACGATTTGAAAGACACCGCACAAGTCAACAGAATGTTGAAAAACGCTAAAGTTCAGCAAGTAATCCCTGCGACTATCAAATTCATGTGGTTGGTAAAACCAATCAAGAGTCAGGACGAATTGAGCACAGACGAATTCTTAGAATTGTATGCAATCAAGTCTAGCCGTGGTGGCAAGGCGCCATTGAGCGGTGAGGTAATTGTAGATGCTCGTCAGGATCTAGATCAAAGAACACAACCAGCCATCAGCATGAACATGAATGCGACTGGTGCGAAAAAGTGGAAAAAATTGACGGGTGAAAACACGAACAGAAGAATAGCCATCGTACTAGACAACTACGTGTACTCTGCTCCAAATGTACAAGGAGAAATCCCTAACGGAAGCTCGCAAATCACCGGTAACTTCACCTTAGAAGAAGCCAAAGATTTGGCTAACATCCTGAAAGCAGGTAGCCTTCCTGCTCCCACTACTATTGTAGAAGATGTAGTGATCGGGCCTACCTTGGGTAAGGTTGCTCAAGATCAAGGGATGTTATCTATTTTCGCTGGTTTGGCGATTGTGATCCTCTTCATGATCGCTTATTATTCTGGCGGTGGTATGATTGCTAACCTCGCTTTGTTCTTCAATGTATTCTTCATCTTGGGTATTTTAGCTCAGTTGAGTGCAGCTTTGACACTGCCTGGTATCGCCGGTATCGTATTGACAATCGGTATGTCTATCGATGCGAACGTGCTAATTTTCGAAAGAATCAAAGAAGAATTGAAAAATGGAGCAGGCCTGAGACAAGCCATCTCTTCTGGATATGGCAAAGCTTACTCTTCTATTGTAGATGCTAACGTGACTACTTTCTTGGTAGGTATCATCCTTTATACTTTGGGGCAAGGCCCAGTAAAAGGATTTGCGATCACTTTAATGGTCGGTATAGCTTGTTCTTTCTTCTCTGCAGTATTTATCACAAGAGTGATCGTAGAGTGGATGAGCAAAAAAGGAGATAATAGTAAAATTTCGTTTACTACAGGTCTATCTAAAAATGCTCTTGCAGGAATGAACTTCGACTTCATTTCTAAAAGAAAATTTGCCTACCTATTCTCCTCTGCTTTTATCGCCATTGGACTTATTGCAATAATCGCAAAAGGGTTGACTTATGGAGTAGACTTTACAGGGGGTAGATCTTATGTAGTGGCTTTTGATCAGCCCGTAGAATCTTCTGCATTAAAAGTAGCTTTGGGTTCTTCGTTCGACAATCAGGGCGTGGAAGTAAAAACTTACGGCTCTAACAATGTATTGAAAGTAACGACCAGTTACATGATCAACGACGAGTCTGATCAAGCAGATGCTCAAGTAAAAGAAGCCTTGGTAAGTGGTGTATCTGAGTTTACGAGCTTATCATACGTGCAAGACGACACCAAAGCTGCTGAAGGCAATTTCACTATAGTGAGCTCTTCTAAAGTGGGCGCTACCATAGCTGACGACATCAAAAATGCCTCTACCGAATCAGTAGTATTCGCATTGATCGTGATCTTCTTGTACATCTTAGTAAGGTTTAGAAAATGGCAATTTGGACTGGGTGCGATCATCGCACTTTTCCACGATACTTTATTCGTATTGTCTGCCTTTGCTATTGCCAACTTGCTCGGATTCTCGTTCGAAGTAGATCAAGTATTCATCGCTGCAATGCTGACCATCATTGGTTACTCGATCAACGATACCGTAGTTGTATTTGATAGAATCAGAGAAAACCTCGCCATCAGAACCAACAGCGAAATGAAAGATGTATTCAACGAATCGCTCAACAGTACCATGAACAGAACGATGATTACTTCTCTCACTACTTTGATCGTAGTTGTGGTCTTGTTCATCTTTGGTGGGGCTGTGCTGAAAGGCTTCTCATTCGCGCTGATCGTAGGTATTTTGATCGGTACTTATTCTTCTTTGTTCATTGCTACTCCGATAGTAATTGACCTCAACAAGAAGAAGGAGCAATAAGAGAAAACCTCTCTTTAAAAAACTTCAAAAGCCTTGAAGGTCTCCATGATCTTCAAGGCTTTTTTTATTTCTACCAATCTAAATCCAGCACAACATTGATGTTGTGCTTTACTTTTTTAATTGATTCTGTCGCTATTTTTCCCTTTCGGGTAATGAGTCTCTTGTTGTCTACCGCTCGGAGCTGATCGATGATCACATCAGACGGCCTATCCAATCCTCCTTCTCCTATGGCCAATGCCACACGCAGTATTTTGAGATCGGCGTTCACGTTCGTAGTAATCGGGCATATCAGCGTAGATGGATGCCCTACGTCGCTCAAAAGGTTGGACTGTACGATGAGTACCGGGCGTACTTTCCCTATTTCGGCACTTCTTTGAGGGTTTAGATTAGCCAGCCAAACTTCAAATCTTTTCATGCTCAGTCTAAAAAGTCCAAGTCATCCTCCAAAGCCTCAAACTCGCTGAGCACCTCCATCGAGCCGCCATAAGCCGCCGCCGACTCCACCACTAAGCGACTACGCATAAGCTTGCGCTTGTAGAGCTTGTTGTAGAAGGCCACCGCTTCGTTGATGTATTTGTTCCTTTTTTTGTTAATTTCTGAAAGAATAAATTCTGTATCGTCGAAAATATCCTCTTCCAGTTTGAGTGATAGATTTTTCATCGGGATTCTTTGTTTATCAAACAAATATACTTAAAGTATATACTAATTCAAATCTCCATGGACTGAAAGCACCTCATCTACCCTACCAGCAAAAGGCTGGGTTTCAATTTTCCTATGCAAGAAATAAACATACTGCACTTATAAATTTAGAATCAAAGCGTAAGAGGCGTACAAAAAACTTGGGATATGATCCCAATCAAAAGAATGCGTCAATTTCTATAAATTCGCTTGACAAAGCCTTCTTCCCATATTAGCATGAACTCCATTTCAAATATCAAAGTTACTCTTATCGGTTCTGGCAAAGTCGCCACTAGCTTAGCCCATACCTTGGTATCGCATGGCGTCATCATCCAGGAGGTCTACAGTCGGCAGCTCTCGCATGCCAAAAAACTAGCTCAAGCAGTAGCCGCCAAGCAAGCCACACAGTCGTTGGATTTTACCAAAAGCAGCTCACAAGTATTCATCATTTCCGTAAAGGACGATGCCATCCAGCAAGTAGCAGAGGAAATAAAACTACCAGAAAAAGCCATCTTGTTGCACACCTCGGGTACTGTGAGCATCAATACCTTGGCAACTACTGCACGACCGCATGGCATACTCTATCCACTCATGACATTCGGAGCTGACCAACTGATAGATTTTGACCAGGTGCCCATACTTACCGAATCAAATAGTATAGAAGCGCAAGACATTCTTGATACATTGGCTAGATCAATCAGTACGCAAGTGCAAGCGGCCAGTGAATCCGAACGACAGCTCCTGCATGTGGCAGCCGTATTTGCGAGCAACTTCACCAATCGAATGATCGCCGCCTCAGAAGAAATATTAACAGGCACCCAACTGCCTACAAGCATGCTAAAGCCCCTACTGACTCAAACCATACAAAATGCATGGGATACTCACCCAGATGAAGCACTCACTGGGCCAGCCAAAAGAGGAGATGTAGAAACGATAAAGAAGCATCTGAATTTACTCAAAGAGAAGCCTAAGCTAGCCAAAATCTACGAAGTGATCACCGAATCGATTACCTCAAAATTCTGATCCCGAAGTTGAAAGCTTGCCCCGCGCCATCGCGCTTCGACCATAGAAAATTGGCGTAAGACAATTCCAACTCTAAATTATTTCGAATCAGGTATTTAGTACCGAAGCCAAGCTGCGTATACCAACGTGTACGACCAAATTCTATATTGTCGGTCAGTTTGCCATAGGCTGAAGCGTACTGAGCATTGGCATACAGCGTAAGTTTAGGAGTAGGAAAACAACTAACAATAGCACTCAGTGGCACTCTAAAGAAATTGTTTTGCTGCTCGTCTGCCTTGAACCTAAAAAGCAGATCTGCTTCCAAAAACAAGCTCCATTGTTCGTTGATTTTATGATCGTAGAAAAACTGCGTCCACCAAGTATAACGGTTGTGATTGATGAATACAGGTTTCTCTAGTTCATCCCCATTCAGTGGAATCAAAAAAGTACTCTGCACACTAAAGTTTCCGTGATTAGCAAGAGGGACAAACTTGACAGTAGGCCCGATAGAAGTAAAAAGCAAACCACTAGATTCTCCTCCATACCAAGCAGTAGTGAGATTCATTTCCATTCCCACATTAAACCTTGAAGCCTCCGACAAACCATAGAGATACCTAAATTGATTGTTGAGAAAAGACTGGCGCTGTCCCAGTTCCACCGCATTGCCAAACTCATCCCTTACCTGAGTTTGTGTATAAAAATTATTAAACAGCTTCAACTCCATTTGTCCCTTGCTCAGCAGGACAGACGGCGTGTATTGTTGTAGGCTATTTTGAGCCATGAGCTGCCCCAAAGCCAATAAGTTTAGGCAGAGTAAAAGTATTTTTTTCATGTAATGGCTTTTTATTCGTGGGCGAATTTGCCCATCACTTTCCAACTGTAGTAATGTGAGCTTACTACAATCTCTTTATCGGTCAGACTTTCTATAAAGAATTGGGATTCTCGATCTGTTCCTTCATCAAAGGTCAATGTTCTGGTACTGGTCTCTAGCAGCCAAGTGCCAGATTTAGTCTTTTGATCATCCTCTGCTCCACAGAGGGTATTGCCACCGTCGTAGGCATAAGTTTGATCATCTTTCAAAACAATCTGATCATCTAGCCGACATTTCTGCACACCATTTACTCCATCTATGGTAAAAGCCACCGTAATCCAAGTGCGACTGGCTCCACCAAGCAGATAGGTATAAGCATCGATAGCACTCGCTGGAAAGCTATCGTCGAAGGTAAATGCCTCGGTACCAATCTCTCCATCCTCGGTCACTACACTACACCCCCAAAAGACAAGTAGGCATATCCAAATATATTTTCGGTAGTTTTTCATAGTCTTGTTAGTTTGAGTCTTAAACACTGCCACAGTTAAAACCGCAACTGATGCCTAAACATAAATTTACAAAGAATTGTTCCAAAGTCACTTGATCCACTCACACATACCATAGTGCTGACTATCCATACCTAGTTTTTCATACACCTGAAGAGCATTCGTATTGGTTTTGTCCACGTATAGCCGTATACCCACATAGTTATCAGAGCTATTTACCAATGTCTGAATATGCTCATAGAGCGCACGATAAACGCCCCTTCCTCTAAATTCTTTTGCCACAAAAACCGACTGAATCCAGAGTATCATACCATTGCGCCAATCACTCCACTCAAAGGTGATAAGCAAACTACCCGCGATCTGCCCGTCTAGCTCTGCTACAAAATACCAGCCCTTCGACTCGTCGTCAAACACGGCCCTCACTCCAGGAGTTATGATGCTTCTATCCAAGGTCACGTCTTCAGTCTCCCGAGCCATGTCTATTTGAAAATCAATGATTTGTTGAGCCTCTTCTGCTCTTGCACGTCTTATATTCATCGTATTATTTTATTCAGCCATCGCCGATATCTTCTTATCCCAAGGTTTGATCACAATGGCCAATACAGCAAAAACCAACAAAAGATACAAATACCATACATGGCCAGCCAAGTCGAAAAAATTTAATCGCCCATCCGTAAATCGAAGTAAAATCAAAACCTGAGCACCATAAGGGAGCAAACCTTGCACAATACAAGAAAACGTATCGATCAGTGCGGCAGTTTTTCGTTTGTCTACACCATAGCTTTCGCTAATTTCTTTGGAAATATCTCCTGTGATGAGTAGTGTCACCGTATTGTTAGCTATAGCCAAATTGGTGATTCCTATCAGTGCCCCCAGTCCAAATTGAGCTGATTTTTTACCCTTAACCCATTCTTTCACTTTCCGCAAGGTATAATTGATACCGCCATCACGAGCCGTCATAGCTGCCAGCCCTCCACTGAATATGGCAAGAAGAAAGACTTCTGTCATACCTTCAAATCCTTTGTAAGTAGTCTTGGCAAATCCTAAGAGACTAAAACTATCGAAAGACATCCCCATCAGCCCGCTCACAATAATACCAATAATCAGAACATGAAAAACAGGTACACCCATCACCGCCAGCACGATCACCAAGAGGTAAGGGATAATCTTCACCAATTCATAATCGGCCGTTTCGGTCAATGTTTGTACTGCAGTAAGGTCTTTGGTCAATCCAAAAATCAGTAAAATTGAAACCGTGACAATAGCAGCTGGCAATGCGATATAAATATTGGCTCGAAATTTATCTTTCATTTTCACACCCAGCGACTGCGTAGCCGCGATGGTCGTATCAGAGATGATCGACAAGTTGTCACCAAACATGGCTCCTCCTAGCAAGGTAGCCGACATCAGCGCCAGAGAAGTGCCCGACCGATCAGCCAGTCCCACCACGATAGGACCAAGTGCCACGATAGACCCTACCGATGTACCAGTAGCTACTGACAAAAAACTAGCTACCAAAAACACGCCTACTGGTAAGTATTGTACAGAGATAAAGTCCAACCCAAAATTGACCACCGAGTCCACTGCACCCATTTGCTTCGACACCGTAGCAAATGCACCAGCTAGTAAATAGATGATGCCCATGGTCATCACCTTGGAATCTCCACAACCTTCTACCAGCTGCTTGGTTTTTTCCTCCAAGCTATCACTAAATAGAATAAACGCTACCATGATTCCTAAAATCACCGCGATAGGCGCGGGCAGTGCATAGAAGTCGTCCAATAAGATACCAATTCCTAGAAATGAAAATATAAATACCATCAGTGGTATCAGCGACTTAAAACTTCCTTGTTTATCCATGGGTTATTACTTTTTTGATAGGCTACATACAGCAGATCGCTAAGCTATTGAGAATAGTGAGAAAAATGAAATTAGAAGATTACACAATACTCCTCCATTTCTAGTAGCCAAAGGCTCAAAATAAAGACTGACTTTGTAAATTGCAGCCATGTTGGAACATGCGGATTTAGACTATTTGAACGGACTGAACCCTCCACAGCGAGAGGCAGTAGAAAATGTACAAGGCCCATCTATGATCATAGCTGGTGCTGGATCAGGCAAGACCCGGGTACTTACTTTCCGTATCGCTCACCTGCTCAAAAAACACAAGGTAGATCCGTTCAACATCCTGTCGCTGACCTTTACCAACAAGGCTGCAAAGGAAATGCGTGAACGAATCGAAGGAGTGGTGGGCAATGACGCACGAAACCTATGGATGGGTACTTTTCACTCCGTTTTTTCTAGAATATTGAGAGCCGAAGCTCATAAAATCGGCTACCCTAGCCACTTCACCATCTACGACGCAGACGATTCCAAATCACTCATCAAACAGATTGTAAAAGCCTTTGGTTTGGACGATAAAGTCTACAAACCCAATGTCGTATTCAGTAGAATCTCTAGCGCCAAAAACCGCTTGGTCTCTTGGCAAGAGTATAACAACAACCCCGTATATCTGGCCGACGACACTGAAAATGGGAAACCAGAAATGGGAAAAATCTATCGCGAGTATGCCCAGCGCTGCTTCAAGGCCGACGCCATGGATTTTGACGATTTACTCTTCAACACCAACGTGCTCTTTCGTGACCACATCGACGTGCTCAACAAATACCAGCAGCGTTTTCACTATGTGATGGTAGATGAGTTTCAGGATACCAACATCTCACAGTATGTAATCACCAAAAAACTGGCCGCCGTTCGGCGAAACATCTGTATCGTGGGCGACGATGCACAGAGTATCTATGCTTTTCGTGGAGCAGATATTCAAAACATCCTGAATTTTGAAAAGGACTATCCAGAGCTGAAAGTAATCAAGCTGGAGCAAAACTACCGATCCTCCAAAACGATCGTGAATGCAGCCAATTCGGTCATTACCAAAAACAAAAACCAGCTACGCAAAAGTGTCTGGACCGACAACACCGAAGGCGATCTGATCGAACTAATCAAAGCCACGACCGACAACGAGGAAGGCAAACTAGTAGCCTCTGCCATCTTTGAGTCTAAAGTGAATAACCAATATAAAAATTCAGATTTTGCCATTCTCTACCGTACCAATAGCCAATCTCGTGCGATGGAAGAAGCCCTACGAAGAAACAACATCAAATACCAAATCGTAGGTGGGCTATCCTTCTATCAAAGGAAAGAAATCAAAGACTTGCTTGGATACATCCGATATTCGGTCAATCAAAACGACGAGCAGGCACTTCGCCGCATCATCAATCTACCCAAGCGAGGCATAGGTGCAGGATCTGTGGAAAAACTATTCGTAGCAGCCGCCGAAACCAACACAGACCTCTGGACTACCCTTGAAAAGGCAAATACGTTTATTCCTGGCCGGACGGCAACTGCCATAGACGGATTCGTGACCACGATCAAAAGCTTCAAACTCGCCGTAGAAAAAAAAGACGCTTTTGAAGCAGCATCGCTCATTGCCAAAAACTCTGGTCTGATGAAAGAGCTCTACGATGACAAAACCATCGAAGGTCGCAACCGCTACGAAAACGTACAAGAGCTACTCAACGGTATCAAAGAGTTTGTAGAAAACCCAGAAAACGAAGATAAATCGATGGCTGCTTTCTTGCAAGAAGTAGCACTACTCACCGATGCGGACAATAAAGACAAAGAAGGCGACAAGGACTTTGTGACCATGATGACCATTCATATGGCCAAAGGATTGGAGTTTAAAAATGTATTTATCGTGGGCATGGAAGAGGACCTATTTCCCTCGCAAATGATGATCAGCTCTCGACAAGACCTAGAAGAAGAGCGCAGGTTATTCTATGTAGCGATCACCAGAGCAGAATCCAAACTGTATCTGAGCTATGCACTCACTCGCTATCGATTTGGGAGACTCAAAACTTGCGAACCCAGTCGATTTCTCGAAGAGATCGACAAGGATTTTCTGAAGTTCAACCAGAAGATGAGCAGTCCCTCTTCTTCGCCCTCAGCTACTTACTCATCTGGGGCTGGCGATCAGTATGCTAAAACCTTCATCAGCAACGTGCAGCGCAGTGCGCCTAAACCTCCTCCGAACCAACTACTACACAAGCCGTCGGCAGATTTTCGCCCGAGCGATACTTCCAAACTGGCTGTGGGCAACAAAGTCGAACACCCTAAATTTGGATTTGGGCAGGTGACCGAAATAGACATACAAGGCAGTAATAAAAAAGCTCAAATTTCTTTCGAAAAAGCAGGGGAAAAGACACTGCTACTGAGCTTTGCAAAGCTGCGAATTCTCGATTAGTTGAGCATACCGTTGTCCACGCCTGCAAAGAAATAAATCCACAATAAAAGCTGTGCGATCTGGAAGGCATTGTGGTATTTCTGATTCTGAATATTGAGTGAAATAAAAACCACATACCACGTAAAATACAACATGAGCGGAATTTGCTCTGTGAATGTATAGCCTGATATTGTGATGTTTTGCACAATGCTGATCAAAATAGTAGACGCAAAAATGGCATAGAGCCATCGCCAGTTTTCAGAGAAATAAGCATACATATCGGTCTCCTGACTCCTCGACCCTGTAGGAAACATGAATCTGGCTAGCATAAACAAGGCGATTGGAAAACTAACCAAAGCCAGTACAATAAACTGTGACCATTGCTCTATCTCACGCGAATACTGGAAGGTATACCACCAATCTTGAAAGAACACAAAAAACAATACCACCACAAAAATGCTATGTGCCACACTAAATTTGGTCTTCTTAAACTGTGCCAACATATCGGCAATTCCGTTGAGCAATTGGGCAATACCTAATCCTAGAATAATCGAAATCAAAACAATCACATATTCGAATGGCTCCATGGTACTTTTTTTTTGTCTAAAATAAACAATGTCTCCAACAGAGCGAGTGGGTATAAAGTTCCTAGTCCTTGTATCTCACTCCTCTGGCGCGCTTTTGTAAAGCATGACCAATCTAAGTGAGCATTTGTAATGCGATCAAACCCGACAACCCTGTATAATCTTTGGCGCTGCTATATATAATGCTCTGACTCATATACATACCCTTCTTCCACTGCGTTTTGATGTAGGTAACTCAGATCAGACGGACATGAACACAAGACAGAAGCTGCCTAAGCGTATTACAAATACTTGTGAAGATCAGCACGCTTTGCAAAAGCGCGCTAGTGGGAATTAGACTTTTCAATGAGGCGTCTGCTCATGGTATTTCAGCCCATAGCACACTGTCTCCCATGTCCTCAAAATTTTATGCTACTGCTATTTGTTTGCGCTAATACGATCTGGGTTTCTGCTCGTATGAAATATGTCCAATACCATAATAGCCTCTGATGTAACTTCATAAATGATCTTATAACTCCAGATTACTTTGAAGCGAAAGTTTCCAGGCTCCTCTTTCAGATATGGGTCTTCTACAAACTTCTCAGGAAAAACATTCAGACTCTTGGCCGATGCTGCTATTTCATTTCTGACTTTTTTCGCTCTTTCAATTGATTCTCTTTCCTTGATGTAGTGGTAGATGTTTTTGAGGGCATATTTGGCGTCATCATTCCAAACAACCTTAAACTTCTTTTTTACCATTGCTCCATTTCCCTTTCAAGGTCTTCTTGAGTCGTAAAATGACCAACTGCAATATTGGATTTAGCTTCCCTGATTCGCTCTTTGTATTCTTCTATACTCATCGGATCTCCTGGCGAAGTATAATCTTCTTCAAAATAAGCTTTTGCAATGGCTTGCATCATATGCAAAAGTCTTTTGTCGCCGCGGTCTACATATTGGTGTAATTCTTCCTTTAATTGTGCTGTTCCCATGATTAAAGCGTGTTTTTCCAAAGTTAACGATTTCATAGTAATTACTATTTTGTTTAATTGTCTGATTTATTGATATCAGCTCATCTGGCGCGCTTTTGCAAAGCGTGACTAATCTAAGTGAGCATTTGTAATGCGATCAAATCCGTTCAATTGCAATTGTACCTTTATGGCATTTAGAATGCCCATAAGCTATGGGTAAATCAACATTAAATAAGACACTACCCCAAATCATTTGCGACTTAGAAGGATCAAGCCCTTGGACTTCTTCAACGCAATACAATTGCTGCTTTGTGCCTTACTCATAAGGTTTGTAGAACGTATAGGGATAAATTCTGGTCTAACCAATCTCTCATTTGTAGAACATATGGCACAAGCTACAAGTGGACATGAACACAAGATAGAAGCTGCCTAAGCGTATTACAAATACTTGTGGAGATCAGCACGCTTTACAAAAGCGCGCCAGTGGGACGTATAGCACAAGCTACAAGCTTGCGCCAGCGGGGTATGCCAGCTAAACCAGAGAAAAAATCTCTTTTTTTAAATTCTCATCATTAGAATCATCATATAAATACAAATTGTCGATTACAGAGTCCTGAACAAAATCTTCAAACGTTTCAATACCACTAAATACACTTGGCACAAAGAAATTCGGAAAAGAAACTTTAGCGATCACATAAGGAAGGAAAATAATAAAAGCAAAAAAACCCAACTTCAAAATCGATGATATAGCAGCAAAAACTCCCATATTAAAAACTATATAAAGGATAACTGCTAACAAGGGGATGGCAAACAGTAGCAACATGATAATAAAATTCAACTTTGGTAACACCAACCCAGGCAACATCAAGTCCGTTTCCTTTTCCAAAATCTTAAGTCTTTCATTGGCACACTCATAAGGCAATAATTTCTCAATAGCTTCATTCTTGCCAATTGAATTTTTCTCTGGAAAAAAATTCATTAAAAAAGATCTTTCAAGCCTTTCATAATAAACATTGAATAAAAAAGATCGAAGCAATTCATTGTCCTTCTTCAAAAGAATTAATGCCTGACTTGCAATATCTTCTCTATTCTTCGCCTGTTTCAGACTAAACGCATCTGTTGTAACATTCAAGTACTTACTTAAAGTATTTACCCTGTCACGCAAAAAATTCCCATCCTTCATCTCCCGATTAATTATTAGTCAAAATTATCTATGACTTTATTCGTATCGCCATAACCTTCATAAATTTTCTGAGCTGTATTAAATAAATCAATATTTCCTGTTTTATTAAACTGCCTTAGATTGTGATACATTCTTTGAAAAAACTTTGGCGAATTTTGATTCATCAAAAGTGGCTTGCTAAACGCGGCCACAGAGCCAGCTGCCACCCTCAACCCTTGACTAGCTACTATATTCGAAAAATTATAGGCTGCTCCCGCCTTCCAATATGCAGAATTCACAGCCGATGCAGTCCTTAAATAAGCTATATTAACTGAGCTTGCACTTAAATTAGCATAATAAGGAAGTCCAGTTGCTAATTCTCCAGCACCTACAGCTAAAACTGGAGTTGTCATAGCCAATCCAGTTACTCCAAGCATTGCAGTTCTGGCTTGCATACCAAATGATTTAATTTCACCAGCAGCATTAAAAGACTCAGGTCTATCTAAAAGACCAGCCGAGTTCAATTCATCAAACCTAGCTAAATCTGCTCCACTAATAATGCTTTGAGCTTTGATTGCGTATGCATCATTCAAACCACCCCTGAAGGTTAAATTATTCCAAGTCCTCTGAAACCAATTTTTTGGATTGTCATACCTACCATCTGGATCAACTAACCTTATCCAATTGTTTCCCATACTCTTATAGGGGCTTGCATATTGACGAGCTGGATCAGTGACCATCCAACGATTGATACGACTATCGTATGCTCTGGCCTCGAAGTGATTAAAGCCCGTTTCTTGATCTTCTTCGGAGTATTCTCCTTGATAACCAAAACGATAGGGCTCTTTCTCCCAATGGCTCGCGACACTCCCGCCAGGATAGTAGTCGGTCATCTCTGAAATATCGAAGCCTAGTATGCTTACGGTGATATCGTCGAAGTTGACCTGTGCCTCCTGCGTCTCATTGGCCACATAGATGTAAATATAACCATCCTCGGGCATTTCTATCTCTTGCTGATCGTCTCTGCAGTGCTGGCGTGGCCTGCTGCTGCATCACTTACCATCGCATGGGCATCGGCTGGCGTGATGTCGTTGAAGTCCTTGTCGAAGACCAAACACTGGATGTAGGCCTTGGGTACGCCCGCAGGTGGTGCCGCCAAAAAGCCTGCAGCAGAGGCCACCGCGCTATTGAGCCCGTCGAAGACTTGCTGGCCTCCTCTGGCGCGCTTTTGCAAAGCGTGACCAATCTAAGTGAGCATTTGTAATGCGATCAAATCTGGCAACCCCACTAGTCCTATCGGACGCTAAGACCCAAATGAATAGAGCATCCGCTCGATCATAATCCAACTTACAACTGTCAATGTCAGACTATGAAATTGATAACTGGTCTCGTATAGCATATTTTCTAGCCATTGGTTCGATTAAGGTTATGGTTTTATGGCAGGGCTAATATAGTCGATCGGGCGGATGCCCTTTCGCAAAATAGGTCCTAAGATCGCTCCACTTAACCTACGATAAGAGGAAATTCATATATCAGAGACACTGATTTGCATAAACTTAAGGAAAAGGCTAGTTATCCCTAAACTTAATTGCCCAACCTTGGCTAAGATTCTCGGGAAATACTATTCCATCAGCGTCTCTGTATTGTTGTTTAGTCAACTTGATCATATTATCAAGGACTTTTCGAAAATCAGCATTTTGTGCGCCAGTTGAAATTACACCTTCTAAAAGATCTCCAAATTTCTTTTTGCCTTCAGTTGCTATATTTAATTGTTCTCCCAAGTTATTTTTAACGTTACCGAGATAGTCGAATTCCATTTTTGGAGTGGCATAGACATAAATGTATATGCCTTTAACTTGCATTACTTCAGCATCAGATTTTAATAATTGAGATTGCTCACAAGAAATTGTAATTATCACAATTGCCAGAAGATATAGTAATCTTTTCATGGCATTTTCTTTTCAGTTAGAGTTATAAATTAAGGTCCTTCTTTTTTTGAATAAAGCAAATTTTGATTATCTCCGCCAAAACGAGCTCGTACCCTAGCCATGCCATCAAATATGATTGGCTCCAAAAGCCTTTGCTCTTGAAATAGAGAATACTAGATTCGTCATAACACCGTAAGCGTAAAGCTAAAATGATTGACTAGTGCCTTCTTTGATTAAGTAAATGACTACTCTTCTATTACGCTCATATTGATATTCCGTACATGGTACACCATTGCCACAGTCATTAACCAACTTGGACTCGCCATGATTGACCAAAGTAATCCTGCGAATATCTATCCCTCTTTCTACTAAATAATCCCTAGCTGTAACAGATCTGTTTTCGGAAAGCACCTGATTATATTGATAACTATCCCTTGAATCTGTATGTGAGTGCAACTCTATACCTATCTCTACATGTTCAATCATAAAATTGACTACTCCTCCAAGTGTCTCCATAGCATCTGTTCTCAACTCATAACTATCTCTATCGAAATAAACACTGTCAGCTCTCAACGTATCGCCAATAGAAAATTCATCCACAAAAAAACTTGTTTCATCATATGACTTTATCCTATTGTCTTCTACAGGCACGGCCACTACGGGCACTGTACTATCATTACTCACGACTACAGTCTCTGTGCTTATTTCACGCAAGTATAGCCGCCGAATCTCTAAAGTGTCTTCATTAGTATTGTCTGCCAATTGTTCTGCCATCAAATTGTAATTGAATTTTCTGGCTGTAACTACCCAGTCTGTATGCCTAGGTGTCAAAATAGAAAAATGCCCATTTTTATCCGATCTGGTATATAAGTACTCTCCTGTTTTTCCTTTGACAAACACATCCGCTCCTTGAATGGGCATATTAGTACTCAAATGACATACTTCACCCATTATCAAACTGTGCTCAATACTAGGGGCTCTAAACTTATATATATTATCTACATGAGACTCTCCTCTGTTAGAAGAAAAGTAACCGTCAGATTCATTCACTATCAATCCAAAATCATCTCTTGAGCTATTAAAAGGTGCACCAAGATTACTAACCTGCTGGCCTATTGCCCCCGCATCAAAATCTATACGATAAATATCTAAACCACCCAATCCTTCTAAACCATCCGACGCAAAATATAGCTGATCTTGATAGATAAAAGGAAATCCATCCCTACCTTCAGAATTCACACTGGCTCCTAAGTTTTGAGGCTTGCTCCAACCCTGTGAGTCTCTATACGAAACATATAAATCCGACGCGCCAAACCCGCCAGGCATATCAGATGAAAATATCAATACCGAACCATCTTCGCTGATAGCTGGCGCACCTATAGAGTAGTTGTCATCGTTGTAGACAAAGGGTGTTTCGTTGACCCATTGCTGGAGGTTCGAATCCCAATTGGCAAAGAAAAGTTTGAGATTAGTAACGCCATTTTTGCCCTTCTTGAGCTTTTTTCTATCTAGGTTATTTCTCGTATATACTACTGATTGTTGATGATTGTAAAAAACCAATGGGCCTTCGTGAAATTTAGTATTCAACCCTCCCTCATAATAACCTATAGCTTCATCCGAATTACTAAAATAGTAGTAATCAAGGAAATTGGACTCGTCCCAGTTGAATTCATGCTTAACCCACATAGATCGTGGTCTTGACGATACAAACATAATTCCATCCTTAAAAAATGCAGGACTAAAATCCGATCCTTTAGAGTTTCCCACTATTGGTTCAATTATTACTTGATCTTTATTGATGAAAAACTGATCTATGTCTTCTAATGCAGCCAACTTCCTGCTGCTTCTAGAGTCAGATTTGGCCTCTACATGATACTGCCCATACCAATACTTGGCTTCTGTATATTTTTGATTACTCAAAAGTGCTTCTGCCAAATAAAAGTAGAAATCTGTATGAGTAGTGTCGCTTTCGATTGCTTTTTTAAACCAAACTTCTGCGCTATCTGGCTGGTTGAGGTTTCGATACGACAAGGCTACTTGACTGATAGCATACTTTTGACTTGCGTCCTTTTTTAACACGAGTTTATAATATGTTACTGCATTAGCGTAACTAAATTCGTTGAATTCTTTGTCTGCCTTGCGCAATACACTAGATGTGATTGTCTGACCACACAGTGGCAAACTGAATTGCACAACTAGTATCAGGGTATATATTTTTCTTTGCATGAAGTCATTTTATATATGCTAGCTGTTTTTTTCTTTGGCTCGTAGAGACTCTCTATTCCTCAGATACTTCGCCATTCTCAATTCTATGGGCAATAGGACCAAGGCCAACGCCAAATTAGCACATACCTGAAAAATGGGTGTCTCACCTACAATTGATTCTATATATGGCTCCAATTCGGTATGGATATATTCGAAAACAATAAATAGACTCACATATACCATTAGTCTAATAACAAACAAATTTTGCCCCTTGGCCGAAATCAAATAGGTGATAGAAAATAGGGCAACCATTATCGAAATCTGTAGCAGATAAAACCACCATTTTTTCCAATAAGGCGAATCTATAACGAAATCTATTTCTTCATAATTGTCGTTCCAAAACTGTGAATGATCTGACTCCCTGATCCTAAAGGTATATTTTCCAGGGTCAAGATTGGTGAAAGTGGCCATGTTGACAGACGTGATAGGCGACCACTGCTTGTCGTAACCTTCTAATTGATATTGATAGAATATGCCCTCCGGTTTTTTTAAATTAATCGATACAAAATCAAAAGTGAGGTGATTCTCTTTGTAGTTGAATCTCAAGTCATTTGGAAGCATATCGTCCAACTTTGCTTGCTTGCTATGGGCCAATAGATCGACACGCTCAAAAAAGACACGTATGTCTTGAATATGAGTTCGTCTTTTTTCAATACGATGCTGGATGTGAGGCAGAATCACTTTAGTAACACCATAAGGATTCCCAAACCAAATATTGCCTTTAGCGTCTTTGGTTACTGCATTAAGTATTGCCTCTGTCTCCCCTAGTTCGCTTGGGTGGTTAAACCTTCTGACTATACCATAAGAAGATTGAATCAGGCTTAGTCCTTTGCGATGTCCTACCCAGACCTGCCCTGCACTATCTACTTCTACTGCATTACAAAAATTGGAAAGCAATCCTGTTTCTTCATCGAATCGCTGAAAATTGTTGCCATTGAAACTGTACAGTCCTGATCCAGATGTCGCGATCCAGATCATACCTGTTTGATCTTGAGAAATACTATTTATATCTCTGGCGGGAAAAACATCATCTTTGGTCAGAAAAGCCATTTCTTTCCCTGGTTTGAGTAGTGCCAGTCCCACACTTTGAGCACCAAACCAAATATTGCCTGCTTGATCTGGAAGAATTGCGAATATTTCATTGTGGTAAAAACCCATCCGTGTATTGAAATGTTCTAAAAGCTCCCCTTGGTGATTTATATGATAAACTCCATTTCCAGCAATAGAAACCCACAAATTACCGTCATTAGCTCTAGCGATATACCTCACATGATGAGAAAGTCCTACATCTACAGGGCTCAGCTTTATATCTTTAAATTCCTTTTTTGCAATGTCGTATCTGATGAGGCCTCTGGTACGTGTGCCTAGCCATACTGTACCTTGCTCTTCGAAAATCCGAGTGATTTGAAATTTTTTAGTTTCTTCGATCATTTCGAAAATCAAACTGTCTTGCTCTGGTCGGTTAAATACTTTGACCAACCCCTTATCAGTACCTAAGTAGTACAAGTCTTCGTTCACATAATGAATATCATTTACACCCTCTATATCACTCGATTTTTTCAATTCATAATGATGGAAAAAAGCCCGGTTCAATTGTATCAATCCATGGCCAAAGGTCCCGACCCAGATCTCATTTTCACGATCTACGTATAGGCTGCTTATTTGATTTCCAGGAAACCCGTGTACTTTGTCAAAGTAGGTCAACCGATGTGCATGACTGTCTTTAAGTTCTATTTCTACAAGCCCAGATGCTGCGGTTCCTACCCATAGCGTCTGAAGATGGTCGCGCGTGATCGACGTAATTCTCTTTTGCTCTAGACCTTCCACTGGGTTAAAAATTCCTTTGGTAGACGCCCCATGTTCTACGTAAAACAAACCCTCGTCAGTACCTACCCACAAAATCTCATCATCGTGAGGATCTTCATACAATGCATTTACCGTCTTGCCAAAGGATCCTACAACAAATCCAATCGGCGAAATTTCATCGTCTTCATTCCATTTCAGCATCAACAAGCCCTCATTTGTACCAATATAAAATCTATCATGATGCCTAATCAGGTCATAAGAAATTAGCTGTGACAACAACTCTATTTCGATGTGTTTAGTCTCTCCATTTTCGATTTTAACTAACCCTGAATTCTGAGTGAGCCCCCACAACGCTTGATCGTCATCTTGGTAAAATCGGTTAAGTTTACTTGAACCTGAGGCAGCTTCGGCACCTATCAATTTTCTATACTTTCCATGCTCAACAATACTGACACCTCCATTATAATAACCCAAGTACAAATGTTCATCTGGACCAACCACGCAAGCCGTAACCAAATCTCCAACCATGCTATCCATTTGGCTATAGTGTAGCATTTTTTTTCCATCAAACCGATAAAGCCCATCATCCGAACCTACCCACAAAAAGCCATCAAGGTCTTGTACAATACTATAAATGAAAATACCTTCAAAGTCTTGGTCTAATCCGTATTGTTTCACTGTAAAATCTCGAACACTCGCATGTAGACTCATACCCACGATGCCTTGCAAAAACCCTATTAAGATCCACATTTTCATCTTACTCATCATTACTTGGCAGACTCCGTTTTGTACTTCACATTTACTTTGTACTTAAACTTAGGAGGGCCTCCTATAGGAGAAGAAAAAAAAGCAACTGCTTCAGCATACTGATTAGTCAGAAAACAAACCATATCATTTCGAGACGTTTTATTTTTCACGATTTGTAAATCCATAGAAGTATTTCGCTCCCCTTCTTCTATATAGTGCTTACTCGTTCCCCAAGTATTATTCCCCGAAACTTCTGCCTTATGGCGATTTTTTGTAACAGAGTACAGAAGAACAGTACCTTCCTTATCAAAATCAAAATTGTGTTGTGTGAGGCTAATCATATCTTTGTCTATAAAAGGATACAAGTGCGCCACAGAATGAATGGCCTCTGGTAGTCTAAATGAATATTCGTAAGTGAAAGCATTGGCTCCTTCTACTTCGCGATTTACATCGGGCTGAGTACTCAAAAAATACTTGTATAAATTCCCATCGTCTCCTAAAAGACCCTCGGCTATGATTTTGAATACATGCCCATTTACCTCTTCGGATTTCTCTCCTTCTTGAGGGTTGAATGGGCCAAATGAATACCACCTATTGTCATACTTGGGTTCATTAGAAAAAGTCTTTGAAGCCAGTAAATGTCCACTGCGATAATTTCCCACGGGATCCGTTTTTCTACTGTCTGGTTCGCTATGAGTACCAGCTCCACTGTAGACCGAAAAATTGGTTCTGGTATTCCATTCTCCATTTCGTTCATCGATATTACTACCCGTACTAGGATCAAATACTCTTATGTATATAGGCTTAGTAAATGACGAAGGGATGACGAAGAAAAACACCTGACTATTGTCGTCATCTCCCCAAGCGGTGTGGCTCTCTGTACCAAAAGTGACTAAGTAGTCTATTTGTTCGAAACTACTTGGCACCATTTGAGCACCTACTTGAACGGCACTCAACAACACAAATACTGAGCTCATCAAAATTCGGTTTTTAAATCTCATCATCTTGAATTGAAAGAGTTGTGGTTTGCACCAGATTTATGGTATCATTCTGATGTATCACTTGAGCTAAAAGTCTGACAGAATAGCTTCCTGCCCGAGGATATTTATGTATTACCTCTTTGCCTACATCGTATGTGCCATCACCATAATCCCAAAAAAAATCACTTTGACCTGAAGTACTTGGACAGGAAAGTATTGAGGAAGCCGTAATTGACTTGTCTACATCTTTGCTGATGTCAATCGAGAGATGATAATTCTCTGTCACCTCGACCTGACATGTCCATTCCTTTTGAAACAAAGCATTAATTTGGGGGTCTATAACAGATAGGACCACTTCGTAGGTACCCAGATAACTATAACAATGATTAACTTTCACACCATATTTGAGAATCCCTTCTCCAAATGTCCACTGATAAACAAGGTCTTTTCTGTCCTCCTGAACAGACCCTGTAGCATCGAGCTCCACACAATTGTTGATCAGGTAGACAGAGTCATAATCCGCTGTTTGAGCTACAGTATAACTCGATATCATAAAATGGAGAATGAATGCGATCAAATACTTCATGAGTGCTTCTTTTATTCACCCAAATGAAGCTAATCTTTTGATCCATATGAGTTTTACTCGATAGAATCAGAGAAAAACCCGTTCACTAGTCGTTTTTAAACTTCGAAAGAGGTCTTATGACTTTCGGAGCCAAATGGTTCAACTTTTTAGTTCGCTATTTTATATCCTTACATCCTTCTTTATTGATTACGTCTAATCAAAAAACCATCGGAGCCAGATAAGTAGCAAACAACCAAATCAGTACAATAGACACTAGGTTCATCCAAAAGCCTGTCTGCATCATTTGCTTGATCTTGATTTTTCCTGAACTAAAAACAACAGCATTAGGAGGAGTGGCCACTGGCAACATAAATGCACAAGAAGCAGCTAGTACAGCACCAGACATCAAAACTATAGGAGACACACCCAGCGAAATGCTCAATGTGATCAATAAAGGCAGCAACATACTCGCGGTTGCGGTATTGGAAGTCATCTCCGTGAGAAAATTAGTACTCGTAATCACAATCAAAACGATCATAATAAATGGCAGAAAATCCAATTGATCAAACCCTCCAGCCAGCCATTGGGTAAGGTCTGTCATAGAAAAGCCTTTGGCTATGGCCAATCCCCCTCCAAACATCAACAGCACTCCCCATGGCAAATGCTTCGCCGTGTTCCAATTCATCAGCTTGCCTTGTTTTTCTGAAGGAACGATAAACAGGACTATAGCGCCAAAAATGGCAATAAGCGTATCGTCTACTTGTGGTAAAAAAAGATTAATCAAAAACGATCTGGAAACCCACAGGAATGCGACCACCGAAAACACAACAGCCACCCTGACCTGATCTTTGGTCAAGGCTTTAGGTTTTTCTGGAATGACGAGGCTGGATATTTTCTCTCTAGACAAACCTTTAGTCAAATACCACCAACAAATTATTATCAATAACCAGGCACATGGAAAAGCAAACAACATCCAGCGTATAAATGGCACATCTATCCCAAGTGTATCTTTTAACACAGCTGCGAAAATAATATTGGGAGGAGTCCCGATCAGCGTAGCAAAACCACCAATAGAAGCTGAATAAGCCACACCTAATAACAACTTGGTACTGAAATCACCCCCACCTTTGCCAGTAGAAGAGAGGGATAATGCTATCGGCAGCATCATGATGGCAGTAGCTGTATTAGAGATCCACATAGAAAGAAAACCAGTAGCCACCATAAAACCTAAAATAACTTTGCGAGGGCTCGTGCCTATACTGTTGACTATAAAAAAGGCAATCACTCGATGTAATCCACATTTTTCTACCGCTAAACCAATAATGAAGCCCCCCATAAAAAGAAAAATATAGCTTTGCCCATAGGCCGCAGTTACTTCACCTATTTTCATGGCACCTCCAAGCGATAGGAGCAGAATGGGCAGCAGGGAGGTCACCTCCAGCTCTACTGCTTCTGTCATCCACCAAATACCCACCCATACTGTGGTCGCCAGCACGACCTGCCCCTGATAAGAAAGCCCGTGAAGGTCTAGCACCATCACAATCAGAAAGGCCAATGGCCCAGCTAAGAGTGGAAATATTTTTTTCAAACTCATGATATATCAAAAGTAAAATCAAAAAGTGACGTTACCATTTATGCTTTTGGCAGCTGCCGACCAAAGGTATTACTGCCTCTTTTCACTCAAAAATGCCTCTACAATTAATTTCGGTATCTCTCCATATTTGGTGTTCGAAGAGTTAGACAACATGACGATCACTAGCTGATCTTCAGGGTAGATTCTAAAAACGGTGATACCCCCGACAGACCCTCCTCCATGACCATACACTTGCTTGTCGCCATGGCGACCTATCTCCCAGCCTATGCCATAATGCGTTTTTTTGCCGTTTTTCAACATTTGAGGAGTGGTAATCTCTTCTAAAGTTGGTTCAGACAAAAAGCCTGGCTGCATCATGGCTTCGCCAAATTTGATCAAATCTGAAGTGGTAGACACAAAGCCCCCACCGGCCCATTTGTAGCTATTGTCTACATATGGTGCATTTTCTATTTGGAGTGAATCTGTCCTAGACAATCGATAAAATGAAGTTCTGTCCGAAATAATACTATCATTCTGGTCTTCGCAAGTCGATAACATGCCAAGTGGGCGGAATATAGTTTTGTGCATAAAGGGTAAAAATGCCTCACCACTAGCTCCTTCTATGACCGCACTGAGCAGGTTATACCCATGACTACTATATGTATAAGCCGTACCTGGTTCATAAACCAGCGAGTCATTCATAAACATACTCAACCCCTCTTTTACCGTCTGGTAATGCTTCTTGTTTAAAAATTCATTGTTCTGATAACTCCTGATTCCAGCGATATGACCGCTCAGCTGCCTAGTACTAAAAGTATATGCCTTCTCAGGAAAGTAGGGTACATAAACCTGCACTGGCAAATCAATATCAATTCGATCAGCCTCCATCAACTTGGCCAACGCCACCGCAGTCAACGGCTTTGCTACGCTGCCCACCCTGAATCTCGTTTGACCCGCTATAACTGGCGCATTCAACTCTACATCAGCCAACCCAAATGATTCAGACCACACGGTTTGACCAGCAATAGCAACTGCCACATCCATCCCTGGCACTTTGTATGTCCTTTGTATCGAATCCACCAGCATACGAGACAACTCAATGGCATCTTTATACTTATCTTCTTGCCTCGTTTCTATTGGCGTTTTGCAAGCTGCTGTTACCAAACAAAGGAATAACACGCTCAGCGTAATAGTTTTGATTTGATTCATTATTGTAATTAAGAAATATGATTATAAAATATGACTTCTCGTTTGACCCAGTATCATTTGGTAAAGGTGAAAAACGCAACTAATTATTAACCTAAGCAGCCGTATCAATTCTCTAAAAATACGTAACATTCGACTTAATTTTTTTGATGATCTGATCAACAAACATGAAATTGTTACTTGATTTAAGATTAGCCCAAAGCACTTAAGCATTCTATATTTAGTAAATTAATTGAATGAAATTTCGACCACATCTCCCATTTCATTTCACCTGTTTCTTTTATCTATTCTTTTCTATCCTCCTTTCTGCTAGTAGGCTAAATGCTCAAGAATATTTTTTCAAGACTCTGACTGTAAACAATGGGCTTTCACAAAACGATGTCAGTGCCATTTGTCAGGATAGCTTCGGATTTATATGGATAGGGACCTATGATGGACTCAATAAGTTTGACGGCTTCACGGTACAGTCCTATCACAAAATCACAACAGACGCAAACAGCCTTCCTGGAAACAGGATAACTGCACTACAAGAAGACCACAAAAAAAGGCTTTGGATTGGTACTGAAGGTGGCGGTCTTGCCTATTATTCACTCTTGAAAGAAAGGTTTTTTAGAGTGGCTCTACCCAAACCTTTGGTATCTATACACGAAATCCTCGTGACCACGGACGGATCTGTATTTGCAACCACTTCTAATGGTGTGCTCCGACTGGTAGACCTACCAAATCCCAGATTTGAATTCATTGCCGTAAGTAAGCAATTGCACTTCCGATCAGCCAAACAAGACTTAAAAGGAAACATTTATTTTGCCGGACGTGATGGCGTATTTATATATCGAAACGGGCTCATGAAAGAAATTTCTAATCCAAAAAATATCCCATTTACACGTCTAGGATTTGACAGCAACAATAATCTCCTAGCTGGTAGCTATAATGGTCTCTACCAGATCAAAGACGGATCTGAAATCATTAAAATCAACAACCCTGATCTCGCAAATGGCAAAAGCATCTATGGTATCACCACAGATAAAAACGGTAATACTTGGCTTGGCACTGACAACTATGGCTTGATCCAATTGGATGCTGAATACAAAACCATCTCACAGATAAAAGCTACTTCTCTCGAAGAAAGAGGCCTATTGAGCAATTCGGTACTCGAACTGTTCTGCGACAAAAACAACAACCTATGGGTAGGCAATCGGCTAGGGCTTTGTTTCGCCAGTCTTAACAACGTGGGTTTTGCCTCTTTAGACCTAACCCGGCTGACCAGACCCAATGTAAGAAGCGTCCTCCTCGACGATGAACACCTATTCCTTGGCATCAACAACCAAGGTCTGTTCAACTACAACCTCGAAACAGATACGTTCAAACAAATACTTCCTCAACAAATCAACTCTGTCAGTAGTATATCTAAAATTGACAAGAAGATTTATATCTGTACCAGTAATGGTATTTTCCAATCGGATTCGGAAGACTCTTTTGCTAAAATGGAAACTGTATGGCAAGACCACTCACCTGCCCCTACCAACTTCACGTGTATTGCCAAAGATGACTTTTCAAGGTTTTACCTCGGGACTCATGCTGGGCTAGTCGTGATGGAAGCAGGCAAAGCCGTTCGGATTTGGGACAAGGACGCTTCTATGAGTCTTTTCCAAAATATTAAAATTTTCAAATCCCTATACCTACCAAAAAAACGCCAGTTACTGATTGGCACCATTTCCAAAAGTTTGTTTTCCATTACCATGGATAAAAATGGAAACTGGGTCTCGGCCAAACAAATTCCATTAATGAACATCAACGCCGAACCTATTTTCAATACCTCTGTTTGGTCTATTCATCAGTCGGCAGATAGCACATTGTGGATAGGCACAGATGCTGGATTGTTTAAAAAAGAAAAAGAGGGACAGAAGTTTCAACAAGTGGACGTACGGGGCGTGATCGACAAAAAGATCATGTGCATCACCGAAGGCACAAATGATATCCTTTGGCTTTCTAATACTCAGGGGCTTATAAGTTTTAACCCCAAAACAGCCACGATCCGAAAGTACACTTACAATGATGGCTTACTCTCAAGCACACTTACAGAGGGAGCTGCTATAGACCGCAATGGCAGGTTATACTTTGGGACGGCAAGAGGTGTGAATTACATGGACCCAAACCATATTTTCACAAACCCACATCAGCCCCAAGTGCTAATTTCAAAATTTAGCGTACACAACCAGCCCGTAAGACCTGGAGAAGAGCTGCTAGGCTCAATTATATTAAATGAGAACATCAACACAACTCGCCAGATTAAATTGAACTACAGGCAAAACAACTTCACAGTAGAGTTTACAGGCACCAATTATACCGACATTCAGGAAGGCAATTTTAAGTACCGACTCAAAGGGTATGACAAAAGCTGGATTTACACTACCTCCGAGAATCGATTTATATCCTACTCGAACCTCAAACCTGGGAATTACGAACTGACATTAGACATCGCCAATAAAGACGGCCTATGGACAAAACAACCGCAAGTCATCAGTATGCAAATCTCCCCAGCTCCATGGAAAACTCCATTTGCCTATTTGATCTACATCCTTCTATCCTTGGCTATTATTGGTGCTTTTGTATTCTTCTGGTACAACAGGCAAAAGCTCAATCATCAAATTGAACTAGACAAAATCATCATCCGGCAAGATCAGGAGCTAAGAGAAGTCCAATTGCGTTTTTTCACCGATATCGCTCATGAATTTAAGACACCGCTCTCGCTCATCATCGCGCCACTAAATGATCTGATGAATAAAACGATGAGTCAGGAAATGCGCGAAACCTGTTTCCAGATAGTCTCTCGAAATATGAAGCGTTTGGAGTATCTGGTAAGTCAATTTTTGGATTTTGGGAAAATCTCTGAAGGAGGCAGCATCTTACAAGTATCTAAACATGATCTCAGGAAATTCTCCCAAGAAACTACACGAGCTTTTCAATGGCAAATTCAAAAAGAACAAATCGACTTTAGACTAGACCTAAAAGAATGTATAGGGTATGTTGATCACGATGTTCTAGAGAAAGCACTATACAACGTGCTCTCCAATGCATTTAAGTATACACCTAAAAATGGCACGATCGAACTCAAACTAGACGTGGATGGATCGGGCGACCAAAGGCTGGCAATCATCACCGTCAGTGACAGTGGCCCAGGTATCCCCGACGAACAAAAAAGCTTGGTTTTTGACCGTTTTTTTCATGACAAAGACCGAGCCTCCTCTGGGATAGGTCTCCACCTCACGTACAATCTCATACAAGCGCATAAAGGATCCATTTCGGTATCAGACAGCCCATTCCATGGGGCTCAATTTACCATAGTACTCCCCATAGACGAAGAGACCTACGCTGAAAAAGAACTATATAATGGAGACCTAACGGAAAGACCAGAAATAATAATCAACGATGCGATCTCTTCTTCAGAAATGAAAAAAGAAGGAGAAATCATCTTGATCGTAGAAGACGACCTCGATTTAAGAAACTACTTGATGCTGAGCCTTCAGTCTCATTACGTAGTGATAGAAGCTAATAACGGCAAAGAAGGCCTGAAAATGGCCCAAGAGGAACTACCAAACATTATCATCAGTGATGTCATGATGCCGATCATGGATGGAATCGAAATGTGTGAACACCTAAAAGCAGACAGTAGCACCTCTCATATTCCTATCCTATTGCTCACCGCCAAGACTGGGATTGAATATGAGAAAAAAGGACTTGACGCTGGCGCGTGGGACTATATCGCCAAGCCATTTGACTCTGAGGCTTTGCTCCAAAAGGTGGACAACATCATAGACACCAGAAACAAGTTTAAAGCCTACTTGTCTGACCAAAACATAAACATGGAGGTAAAAACCCACTACACTTCATACGACCAGAAGTTGATGGCCAACATCTCCAAAATCATTGAAGAAAACCTACAAGACCCAGCGTTCAATGTCAATCAGTTGGCCAACGAAATAGGCCTGAGCCGTATGCACCTGCACCGCAAACTCAAATCACTAGTAGGTGAAAGTGGAAAAAGTATCATTACCAGAGTAAAAGTAAAATATGCAGCCAGCATGTTCGATCAAGGATGTGATCGTGTGCAGGAGGCTATGGATGCCATCGGCATGACCAACTATGCCAATTTCAACAATAATTTTAAGCGGGTGATGAACATGACCGCAAGCGAATACATCGCCCAGCTACACCAAAAGCCCAATGCTTGATTAGTCCTTATTGATCAACCCAGAATTATTATCCAAAAACAATTTATCCAACTCTTCTCCACGGTAAGGGTCTGCATGGTTATGAATGTATCGATTGCCCTGAAGGAAAATATTTTCACTACACTCTATAGACATGGCCATTTTGTTATACATGAAAGTATTGTTCAGTATCCAAATATTATTAATCCCCTGCCAATCTGCCGTAGCCACACCGCACCACCTCGATTTAGACTCTGGATTCTTCAGTTTGTTCATCTTCATCCTAACAGCCGCACCATTATACTCTTTTAGGTAAGTGTCGTCATAGCCGCAATTTTTAAAAATATTATTTTGAATCAGGATATGATGTGCGGCTAGTCCTTCTCCCCAGTCTACGCCATTCCCAAAATTGATGGCACTTTGACTTAGGTTTTCAAAAATATTGTTTTCTATCACTCCATAGCCATTTTGGAGGTTGAGTCCGTAGCGCCGAGCATTTCGGAAAGTACTATTTCGGATCACAAAAGATTCGCAGGCTCGGGTATCTACATAGGCGCCATCGTTTCGTTTTCCCTCACCTACTCTATCCAATCCTTCGATGGGCTGACTCAGAGACACCTGATATTCATTCTGTCCCAAGTGTGATGCTTGCATGACCATGGCCTCTCCGATCAAAATGCCCTTTCTCGGATTAAAAAATCTAAGAATATCTCCCGTTTTCAAATCATACTTTACGACAATATCGGTAGGCGAAATCACCTTTAGGATGGTACGGTGCTGCGATTTCAAGTTGAAAGCATCATCGGTATAACCTTCGAAAAGCACATTTTCTACCCAAGGGCCTATATAGCTCCCACTCACATGAATACAATCTGCATTGGCACTGTGCTGACGCCCTTCTCTCATCAAGATCTTACACCCAATGACATTCCACTCCTTATGGTTGAACGCGGAATAACTTCCCGAAGGACTCGTATAGCTGGTGATGTTCAGATAGGTCACATTTTCTCCAGAATATGAGGTAAAAATCGTTCTCCCATTCCTTCTGGCAATTTGCACATATGGATCACCTATGTCCATATCGAGCGTATATCTTTTTGCTGGATGCTGTACTCGAAACACGCCAGGCGAAACCTCTTTCCATCCTCTATCAGGAAATAAACTAGGCACCCCATCTTTGAGCTTGCCAGGAGTATTTTTATCCAGCACCACTCCCCAGACCTCTGGCGAGATTTCAAACTGCTTGTCGCTCAGCAATGGAAAACCCTCATCTATTTTAAGGTCAAAGGTGTAATTAATCGTATCTAAGGCTACCACAATACCTTGTGTGAAAGGTAAGGGGTCATAGTCTACAACCATGTCTTTGAATATTATATTCTTGCAATTGAGCAGCTTGACAAAGCCACTCTGGGGATTATGAATAACCAATTCTGCTCCATTACCATTCACAACGACATACTTCATTTCTCTAATTTCAAAAGCATGCGAGACTTCGTCTCTGGCAAACAAATCATATATACCTTTTTCAAAAATCAATTCCACTGGTCGGTCTTCAGAAGCTTTGGCTATCGCCTTGGAAATGGCTCTATCAATAGCCCCTATATCATCTTTGCCATCGTCGGGAATGGCTCCGAAATCTGCCACAGAGATTTGGGTTTTGATGGGCAAATCAAGAAGAGGAGCTTGTCTTTTTGTTCTGAAAAAATCAGGTTGTACGAAATTTTGTTGTGCATAACCGAGCCCTCCCCAACCTATTAAAAAAACTACTATCCATCTTCTCATATTCATATTGCCTCTATTTTTTTGCTGAAATGTATCGCCCACATCCTTATTGCCCATTATTGAGAATAACAAATACCAAAAGGACATGGACGACATCTTTAAATTAGGTGATATTATTAGCGTTTTATCGCTCTAAAAGTCTTCTGAACAACTCCATCAGCGTCTATGATTTCTATCAAATACATACCAGAAGGAGCGCCACCGAAAGGTATCTTCGCTTCTTTCTGTCTGTCTACTTTGAGTGTAGTCCAGACTGTGCCCGCCAAATCACAAACCCGCAACTCACTTGCCGTTGTTCCCAGTCCCTTTAGATTTAAAAAGTCTCCTGAAAATGGATTTGGGTACAATACAGTCGATCCCATCTGATCATCAGACGACAAGGGCGCTGCTACGTTGACAGCAAAGCTAATTTTGGCTCTTGTGCCCCCTTCTTTTTCCGCCAAAAGTGTGAGTGTTTCCCGTCCTTCCTTCTGACCTGTAACAATTAGCATACTATTGTCCACCTTAGCCGAAATGATCTCAGAATTACCAAGGGTTAGTTCATAAACCACATCAGGTTCATTCAAATCCTCAAATACATCCAGAAGATCTAATTGAAAGGATTCATTGACCATAACTGTTTTATCTTCTACTATAATAGCCGTGACTATTTGCCCTATCCTACTGGCTGGCATAGTCAGATAACCATCCGAATCGATCGTAGGCGAGACCCCGCCTATGGTAATCTGACTCAGTTGGGTTGCCGTCAGTCCTCCTGCACTACTTCCAAACCTAATTACTCCATTTTGAAATCCGTTGATCTCCACAGCCCCTGTGCTCCAATTGGCAGCTGAGTTGTCTTCAAAATGAACCAACGACACTGCCGAATCTAGATTCAACACCAGTTTACCTGTAGAAGAAAAAAACAATCGATCCAAGTCACTTTGGTTTTCATTGATGGACAGATTGAATGTATGTGTACTGGCAATAGAAATATTTCCATCGAGACAATTGGCAGCATTTACAGTCATGTTGCTATTGTGTCCATTGATTTGGATTTTCTGATCTGTGTTCAAAAATGTTGCGTCATCTTGCATGTTTACAGTCACGTCTGCGTTGCCCCAGAAGACCAAATCGGCATTAAAACCTGAATTGTCTGATGTACTGCCAAACACCGATGTAGTAGAAGAACCAAAAGTCAGGTTTTTGACCCCGTTCAGCGTTCCGTTAAATTCAAAAACATGAGAAGATGTACTTCCATTTGTACTGAGCAAAGTGGTAGCATTCAAAGTGAGTGTCCCCTTTTCTCCAAATTCAATAATATTGTCGTTGCTTCCATTGTTGCTGATATACACGGCATTGTTGTCTATGCTATTACGAATGTCTACGGGCACATCCAGCTTGAACCGAGCCCCTGTACTGCTATTATTCAAAATACCAGGAATGGTATATCTGTCCTTATTGTCGATAGTCAACAACGACCCACCGTTTAGTATGGTGCTGCTACTGGAAGTAGCGTTGTAAAGCTGACTCAAACTGTAGGGCTGAGTAACCAACGAACTATCAGCATCTATTCGAGCACTTTCACCTATACTTGGTGTCATATCATCCTGCCAGTTTGCAGGTATATTCCAATACTTCCCTCCTGACCCTTGAAAAATACGTGTAGCACTGATCCCTCCACTCGCAGAAAGCCAGAAGCCACTAGTGGCTGTACCTCCATTGCCATCATCTGCCGTCACATTAATTTTGGTCAGGCCATCTCCAATACTCACGATCTGTACCGAATCCGAAACGATCGAAACAGTAGCTATCGAAGTCTCACTACTTGTAGCGCTATAGCTCAAAGTACCTTGTAGGATGTCTTTGAATACACTATCAAGCCCTACTTTGAACGTAGAGAATCCATCTACTAGATCTAGGTCTGGCAAATATTCACTTTTTAAATTATTGAAATTGATACTGCCTATGTTATAGTTAAATGTATTGCCAGCTATGCGAATGTTATGAAACCCATCCCAGTCTGACATGGCCGAACCACACCATGGGTCGCAAGCGCCGTCTCCCAACTTAGCAATCATGGTACTAATAGTGGCTGATATCCCATGCTCGTCTTCATTAAACTTGGCATCGAATCCACAGTTGGTAAACGTGTTGTTTTTGATTTCAATATCATGTGCCACAAACCCTTCTTTCCAGTCCACACCGTTTTCCATTCGTATCGCACAACCACTCAGGTTTTCGAAAAGACAATCCTCGATCACACCATAGCCATTTTGCAACAACATGCCATACCTTCTGCTGTTGCGAATGGTATCGTCTCTAAATACAAAGGACTCACATGCTTTGGTATCTAGATAAGCTCTATCTCCAGAATTGTCCGTATTGAAGTTGGACAAATAGACAGGGCTAGAAAGAAAAATCCGATAAGAATTGCTCCCCAAATTATGAACCGTATCAACCAAGCCTACTCGCTCGATCAAAGCACCGTCTCGGGGATTGAAAAATGATACGGTATCTCCCACAAACAACTTGCTACTAAATCCAACTTTCATTTGTGTTGGGCTTTCTACCTCTGTGATCGTAAGGCTAGCATATTTCATATTTACCGCATCATCGCTCTGCCCTTCGAACCGACAACCCTGCACCCATGGTCCAATAATCCCTCCACTGATATGAATACAATCAGCATTAGCACTATGTACACGACCCGGTTTGATCAAAATTTTACAATCAATCATACTCCACTCTTTATGGTGGAAAGTATTATAGCTACCCGCAGGACTGCTATAGCTTTTTGTATTCAGAAAGGTGACTTGCTCTCCTGAGTTTGACTGAAATATTGTTCGCCCATTGTGCCGAGCAATCTGCACATAGTAATCGTTTACCTCGACTTGGTCTATATGTACCTGTTGTTTAAAAACAATTTGAAAAGTATCTGCATTCAATTGATACGCAGTATCAATGTTGAGCAAATTCGAGGCGCCATCTTTAAGCATGCCATTGGCGGTTTTGAGCATACCCCATCTTTCTGGGGCTGATGTGATATGATCTTCATCAGGGTAGGGCACCCCTGCCGTCACCTTCATCACAAAACGCTTGTTGACTGGATCTACACTGAGCACCTTCCCCTCAGTATATGGCAAAGGATCATAATCTACCTCAAAGCCTTTTACTATCATATGCCGAGCATCATACATACTCAGAAAACCCACTTTAGGATTGTGCATCATGATCTTTGCTCCCGTACCGTCTAGCTCTATGTATCTCCCATAGTTTAGCTTCAATGCGTGGGTGGTAGCATCGGTCGGGCTAAAATCATACGTACCGGCCTCAAATACTATTCTTACAGGGTTTCCTGAATTAGCGATCAACTTGGCTGCTTGAAAGGCATTAGCGATGCCTAAAGAGTCGTCTAGTCCATCATTTGGGTGAGCCTCATGATCAGAAACAAGAATATCTACCTTCGTATCTAGGTCTACCAATGGCAGCGCTCGATCAACTCTAAACCATTCTGGAGTTTCGAAGCTATATTGGGCGTGTACCTGAAGCAAGCACGCCACACCCAACCCTACAGTAAAAAATAACTTTTTTACAGAAATCATTCTTTAATGAGTTTCGTTTGAAAACGATGACCAGAAACTTCATCTACCAATCGAAGGATATACATACCCGACGGGATATCCAGCTCCAATTGGATCGGTTCATTGCCTACGCGCTGCAATACCTTTTCGAATACGCTTTGCCCTTCGATATTATAAATTGCTACTTGACCAGACTTAAAGTTTCCACTTAGGTTTACAGTACCATTGGGCACAGGGTTAGGATAAAGTGTCAACGGCTGGGTCAATGATATGGCTGTCAACACTTTGTTGACAGATACTGTGATCGTATCTCTGGCTATACCACCTTTTCCATCTTCGGCCGTCACGACCACTTGGGTAGTACCTAGTCCTACTTCTCCTATGTCTAGGGAGTTGCCAGATACACTTGCCGTGACTACATCCATATCCAGACTCACCGCAGAAATAGTCAGTACATCGCCATCTGCATCGATAAAAGCAGTAGCCAAATCAATAGAACTGCTCCCGAAACCTTCGAAATAGCTCTGATCGAAAAGCGGAATACCTATCACAGGCTCCTGATTGACAGCCACTTCAAATTCAAACGTGGCAGAAACCACTCCACCAAAATCATCATCTGCTGAAACCGTAATGGTAGATGTGCCTTCACCTGCTTCTAATATAGTAAGTTCGTTTCCAGTAAGCTGTACAGTAGCCACTGCGGCTGTGCTACTTTCTGCACTTAGTACCAGGGCATCGCCATCTGCATCGCTAAAAGCTCCAGTAAGGTTTATTATATAACTTTCGAAACCTAGGTATACAGTCACATCATCAAATGTAGCATCCAATACCGGGTCATTGTTGGGTGCAATGCTCACGTCGAAAGAAGTAGTACCTAGCCCTCCCTTGTTGTCATTGGCTAGCAAAGTGATCATGGCCGTACCATTTCCTACTTCTGTTAGCGTTAGATTATCTCCTACCACTAGCGCCGTCACAGCGGACTCGTTGTCACTCATGACAGTTACACTAAAATTGTCTCCGTCTGGCTCTGTAAACACACCCGATATATCTATAACCTGACTACTAAAACCAGTCTTAAACACCTGATCATTGATGGTCTGAACGACCGTTGGGTCTAGATTGTCAGGATCGCTGATGGCTACCTGAAATGTGGTTGAAGTCATAGCCCCTTGTGTGTCTTCAGCTGTCACTGTAATGGTAGACACTCCTATTCCTACTTCTGTGATGGTAAGATCTGTACCAGCCACCTCTACCGTAGCTACTGCGGTAGTGCTACTAGAAGCACCAATCGTAAATGAATCATTGCCTGGATCGGAAAAAGTAGTAGACAGGTCAAGCACTTTCGTCGTAAAACCTTCATCAAGGTTTTCATTGCTAATCGCATTAGCTACTACGGGCGCAGCATTTATCACTGTTACATCAAAAGTGGCCTCGGTAAATGCTCCCCAATCATCTGTAGCTGTCACTGTGATGGTAGACGTCCCCTCTGCCACTTCACTAATGGTAATGATGCTCTTGACCACACCTACAGTAACTGCCCCTGTATTTCCACTTTCTACTTCAAAAGTCAGTGAATCGAACTCTGGGTCTGTAATATATGCTTTGAGATCAAAACTTGAGGTTTCGAATCCTTCATCCAAATCGATGTCTTCGATGGCAGTAGATTCTACTGGAGAAGTATTGGCATCGAGATCTACAAGATAACCTTGCGCATTCAATACAGGCGTACCTCCCCCTATGTCGATTCGTCCTAACTGAGCTACTGTCAAGCCGGTATCATCTGTACCGAAGCGTAACACTTTGCTGCGAAACCCAGATATGACCAGAGTACCCAAACTCCAGTCTATTACAGAGTTATCACCAAAAAACAGGGTATCCACCTCGGCACCTAAGGATAGATCCAAAGTGCTAGTACCCAAATATAAGCTAGTGATATTCGCTTGATCTGCATTGATCTCTAGGTCAAACCCATGCCCCGCTGACAATGCCAGATACCCATGATAAATATTAGCGCCATTCAAGATCAGTGTACCACCAGGATTATTGACCTGAACCTTGTGGCCTGCAGGAACAAAAACTCCATCATCCGCTGTATTAGCCGTAACGGTAGCATTGCTACCCCAATAGACCATATCTCCATCATAATTTGAATTGTCTGAGGTCTCACCGAAAAAAACATCTGCCGAACTTGTATACTGTATGCTACTGGCTCCTTGGATACTTCCGTTCAAATGAATGGTCTTGGTTCCCTCTCCTGAACCTGTAAATCTTGCAGAGGTATTCAATGTCAAATCAGAATTAGGGCCAAAAGTTAAAACCCCATTTGTACCATTGACTTGAATAGACTCTGCTGCATCTGCTGAGTTTAAAATAATAGGTGCATCCACCAAAAAACTGGTGCCCGACGACTGTAAAATAGCTACCGAATAACCTGCCCCAGTAACTGTCAGTGTACCGCCCGCAGGATTAAGTGCAATATTTGACGCTGATCGTAAATGAGGAATTGAAGTGTCAATATCAAGCTTGGCATTGTAGTTCAGCTGGGTAATACCACCTATCACTTCTGGCAGGCCTACCGTCCAGTTAGCTTCTGTAGACCAGTTGGAATCTCCAGTACCCGCATCATTGTCAAATACATTTTGTGCCTGAGAGGCCAAGCTCAGTAATAAACCGTTAAATAAGAGTAGTAGTGTTTTTTTCATAATTAATCCGTTTATGTTGCTTTTAATATCCTGGATTCTGCTCCAGATTAGCGTTTACATCGATTTGTTGTATCGGTATGGGAAACCAAACCTTCTCTGATTTCCAATTTTGTTTTAGGGTAGGTACGATGGTATTGTAATAGCCCGCATCTGCAGATAGCGATGCAATGGTTTCATCATATTTATTAAATCTGGCCAAGTCTATTCTTCGCCAATTTTCGAAACACAATTCGCGTGAACGCTCCTCTAAAAGCTCCTCTACAAAATCAGATTTGTAGTAGGCCAAATTGAGGTCGGCCACGGTAGCAGGTTCGATCACTGATCGTTGTCTTAAGGTCGTTAGTGCAGATCGAGCAGCAGCTTCGTTGCCCGTGAAGTAGAGCGCCTCTGCATGCAGCAATAGAACATCTGCATATCTCAACAGAGGAAGAGAAATAAATGATGACCAAGCAGGCCCCGCTTTCTGTGCAGGGTCAATCATCCGATACTTTCCTATGCTAAGAAATCCGTTGTTGGCATTCACTAATGTCCTTGGTACATAGTAGGTCACTCCTTCTATATCCTCTGTGGGTTGGCTAGAGACCAAGTTGCCTGTAATGTTATGGTTTCGTCTATAGTCCTCTGCAGTGTATTTACTCCAAAGTTCTCCTAGTGGCCTGTACCAGCCATACCCTCCTCCTGCCACTGGATTGTCGCCCTGCGGGATGAATGCACTTACGATCATATTGATCACATACAAGTTGGGATTGCTAGAGGCTTCGCCCGTCAGCAAGCACTCCTCGTATTGCTGAGATTTGGTAGTTTCTCTGAATAGATAATCATAGTTATCAATCAGCCTATACCCACTTTTACTTATCAGCTCTTGAGTATAGAAAAGTGCGCGTTGGTACTGGTAATTTTCATCTACCCAATCAAAACTATTTGGGGCATATCCAAAATCTGACAGGCCGAATTTCTTAGCACTGCCTAGGTAAGTATGTGCCTTGGCCAATAGTGCCGCTGCGGTCCACTTATTCACATGGCTGCTGACTGCGGCTCTGTCTGAAAGATGGTCAAAGGCAAAAGTGTAGTCTTCGATAACCCGCTGATAGACCTCTTCAATAGGCTTTCGTTCCATCGTTTCGTCTTGAATAGACGTATCGTAAACGGGCACGGCACCATGCATCATAGACAACATCATGTGATAAAATCCTCGAAGCAATTTTGCTTCTGCCTCTACCTCTACCTTCCTATTGCCGTTGAAGTCGTCGTCAGGGATTTCGGGCAGTTTATCTATCAAATAGTTGGCTCTATTGATACCCGCATAGAAGTAAAACCAGCTCTCATTTACAAAGATGCTCTGACTGGTGAACCCTGCATTTCCCCAAGGAGAATAATTAGCCTGATTTAACCCATCTCTCACGACAGCCTCATCGGTAGCGCCATTCAGCATAATCATAAGCTGTCTGGAGTAAGTAGAATTATTGCCTATGCCCTGAATAGCATTGCCCGTGAGAATAGAGTAGATACCAGTCAGAGCAATCTCTGCGTCTGTTGCGGACTGATAAAAATTTTCTGGAGAGGTGAAAGAATACGGCTCTGCGTCGAGATGATCCTCACACGAAGAAGCCAAAAAACCCATCCCCAAAATCCAGATACTTATGTATAGTGCTTTCATTTTCTTCATTTCTTAAAATTTTACATTCAAATTAAAAGTGACTGTTTTGGATCTGGGATAGGCTATTCTGTCGAAGCCAGAGATCAGCGGGTTGTAATAATTGATCTCTGGATCCATGCCAGAATAGTTGGTCCATGTCAGCAGGTTGGTTCCTACTACACTTATCTTTATCATAGAGATCCCTATTTTCGAATAAAGAGCCGAAGGCAATGTATAACCGAGAGAGACCGTCTTTAGTCTGAGATAAGAAGCATCTTCTACAAAATAAGATGATGGAGTAGAAACGTCTATTTGAGCGAGCCCAGGGCTATCGTTTCCTCCGTTTTCAGGAGTCCAATGATTGTCATAATACTCCTTCGAAATATTCATCCAAGGTAGTATCCCGTTTAGTCTCAACTTCCCGGCATTGAACACGTCGTTGCCATAATTCCACTGAAAGAAAATAGAGAGGTCGAAATTTTTGTAACTAAAGGTGTTATTGAAACCGCCAAAATGCACAGGGTTGCTTTGCCCAATGACCGTACGGTCATATTCATCGTCGACAACCCCGTCTGGCCTCCCATCTGGCCCGCTGATGTCTTTGTATTTCATGGTGCCAGGTGCTGGATTTCCACTCTGAAACTGAGTCACATCCTCTTTCAATTCATACACTCTATCCTCATGAGCTACATTCGGGTCACTGTTGTTTTGCCATGTAAAATCTTCTATTTGATAGATCCCATCGAACATATAGCCATACATGGTGCCGATAGGTTGACCAACGATAACACGCGCTGGGTTAGTGATCCACCCGCCAGGGGTATTCACTGTAATGAATTCCGAACCGCCAAGGTTTTTCACTTCATTTCGATTAAAGCTAATATTGAAATCGGTGCTCCAATCAAAATTTTTCGTATCAATATTGACCGTGGAGAGTTGTAATTCTACCCCGTAGTTATCAATTCTACCAATATTTAGCCACTGCTGGTTGTAGCCACTTTGAGCTGCAATTGGCGCATTCATCAAGAGGTCATTGGTAATCTTTTTGTAATAATCCGCCGTGACATTCACTCGATTGCCAAACAGCCCCAGGTCAATACCTGCATTATATTGATGGGTAACCTCCCATTTCAAATCTGGATTTTCCCTAGACGATGGGGACATTCCAAAATAGGTAAAATCATCACTGGCATAGTAGGACGTTTCCATTTGAGCCAGATAAGTATTGGCAGGAATGCGCTCGTTGCCTGTCGACCCATAGCTTACTCTAAGTTTTAGGTTGCTGATCGGGTCTATCGACTGCATAAAGGCTTCGTCTGAGACTCTCCATGCTAGAGCACCTGAAGAAAAATACCCCCATCGATTACCTGGGCCAAATTTGTCCGACCCGTCTGCTCGCATACTTACCGTAAAGAGGTATTTGTCAAACAAAGAATAGTTGATCCGTCCTAAATAAGATAACCTATTCGTTCTCCATCGGTTAGAGTTGTATCCGTTCGTTACTGCGCCTTTGCTAATGTCGTTTACACCCGTCGATTGATCTTCAAAACCGGCAATGTCATTACTAAATTTCTCCCAGTTGTAATGATTGATTTCAAATGCAGCCATGGCATTAATTTTATGCGCTTGGGAGATTTTTTTGTCGTAATGAAACTGAGAAGAGTGATTGTAAGAGTAACTGCTCACCTCTGAGATCAAAGCTCTTCCATCCCAGTAGTTGCCCCAGCTAGTTTCAGAGCTGAAAAACTCTTTCAATTTGGAATGAGAATACATTCCACCTATCAGGGCATTGTACTTTAGGTTTTTAGTAATGCTGTAGTTCAGATTAGCACTGGAATATATCCTGAACATGTCGGTAGTCTTGTCTGTTTTTTGGATCAAGTCTAGAGGTGCCGTAAAAGCACTACTATATGGATCCGCATCCTGATCTCTAATTTCCCAAGGGTTAGAAAGCACAACAAATTGCGTTACCCCATTATAATCATCAATGCCTCCATTGTTCGCAATTCCAGTAATGTTTGAGTATGAAGCATTGCTATTAAACCAGAGTTTCAGTTTCTCTGAATATTTGTTTTCAAGCCGTATTCTAAAATTATAACGTTTATAGTCGTTGTTGATAATGAGCCCTTCCTGAGAGAGGTAGCCCAGTCCCACTGAATAATTGGAATTATCGTTTCCTCCTCGAAGTGTTAACTGATGTTGTATGGTATATGCCTGTCTCAAAGCCTCATTTTGCCAATCGTGAGATGGAATAGAGTCGAAATTTCGACGGTCGTCATAGGCACCATCATTGTCCGCATCTGTCATTAGGAATGACGTATTGCCTCGTTCTTCTTGATAAGCTAAGTATTCATTCGCACTAGCCACATTCATGGTTTTGGTAGCTTCTGAGATACCAAAGTCGAAGGAGTATTCTAAAGTGGCTCTTCCTCCCCCACCAGATTTAGTAGTTACGATAACGACTCCATTGGCACCTCTAGAGCCAAATATGGCTGTGGCAGAAGCGTCTTTCAGGATTTCAATAGATTCTATGTCTGCAGGATTTAAAGAGGCCAGCGGATTCATTCTGGCCTGAGAAGAGCCCGACGTAGCGACCTCATCAAAATTGACATCGATCTGAACACCATCTATAACAAATAGTGGGGACGAAGTTCCATTGATGGAGGATTGTCCTCTCACTACAATATTCATCCCTCCACCTGGCTGTCCTGAGTCTGAGGAAATCTGAACCCCAGCCATACGACCTTGCATAGCTGTCATGACATCTGGAGATTGCGATTGCAATAATTCTTCAGACTTAATACCCGACATAGATCCTGTAAGGTCTCTTTTTTTCTGCACGCCATATCCTACAATCACGACTTCGTCGAGCTGCTCCATATCCAGCTTCAACAAAATCTCTAATTGACTGTTTCTCGGCTTGATCTCCTGAGTAATGTAGCCTGTGTAGGAAACCAATAAACTGAGCGTATCGCTAGATAGGTTCAAACTAAAACTCCCATCCACATTAGCGATCGTACCCGAGGAAGTGCCTTTCACCAAAACTGTAGCACCTATAAGTGGCTCCTTCGTTTCTTCATCCAGGACTACCCCTGAGACCTTTATCTGACCTAGTGCTTGAAAACACACTGCACCGATTAATCCTAAAATCAGTAAAATTTTATTCATAGTAGAATTGTTTTGTAATTAGCTGGTTGTCTTTTTTATTGGATGGCCGAATCTGTTTTTACAGACAGTTCTCCCTTATCCCCTGACAATAGGCGATAAGTGTTGCCATCTGTTTTGACATTTTTACAATTGATAATTTCCAGGTTGGGTTTGTTCGGAAATAAAGGCAGATAGGTGTCGGTCTGTATGATGTCGTTACCCTGAAAATAGAGACCATCTACAGACATAGCTTTCAGGATGGAAGCATCAAAAGTGCGAATTTCATTATTTCTGATGAAAATATTCCTACTGTAAGCTCCTTCAATGTACTTTTTCGATTCATATTGAGGATCAATCTGAAAAACTGACTGCGGGATGCCACTATATACACAATTTTCAATTTTATTGTTTTCTATGATCAGGCTATCACATGGGCCAGACTCATTCCACAATCCCAAATCGCCAGTGATACGAAAGGCAGCCATTTGAGAAGAAATGTAATTATTTCTGACCTCTACTTTTCTTGGTGTAGAAATCAAGAGACCTCTAGCTCTATTGTTTCTAATAATGTTGTTTTCTATTAGCGCAGCCGCGTGCCAGGTAATGTTCTCTATTCCATCATATACGCTTACACTGCCCTTGACAGATTCACTAAAGGTAAGAATCGATATCTTCTCATTTACACGCTTGATGTTTTTGATCACGAGAGGCTCTCTGGTAGGCAACAAGGTTTTCTGATCTATTACCTGAATGCTATCTCCTACTTCGCCAAATAGGTAATCATTCTGATGCGGGTGATACGTCTCTACGGCCACCTGATCATCTGCCAATATTTTGTTGACTCGTACATACGTACCATGAATATTGGTCGCATCGTCTAGCATATTTTCGAACGTACAGTTCTTGATCGTCACGAGTCCTTTGCAGTTGCAAAAATGAGTAGCGTCAGCAGTACTCGTTATATACCTTCCACTTCCTTCTTTCAGCATCACATTGAAACCGTCCAATGTGATGTTTTCAGAACGCTCTGCGATAAGCCCCATGCCTCCGGCATGATGAACGGTTACATTGTTGAGCAACAAATTCTTTGTTTTGAATACTCGGAATGCAGGATTCTGTCGGTTGAATAGATATTCTCCCTTCGATACAAATACAGAACCCACTGGCGGTGTTTCTTTATAGCTGGTTTCTAATCTTACTAGGTTCTCATTTATCTGCGATGCAGGAAAATGGTGAGTGTCAAAACTGCTGTATCGGTTGTGAGCATAAAGTGGTGCCTTCGTAGACGCATCCCATATAATGTTCTGCCCGACCATTTGATCGTATTTCTCTTGCTGGGTAAACTTGTATCCATACTTGCGCTCATATGGAGAATCTTCACGCTCCAGACTCATATATAGATGACCATTGTCTAGTTTATGTGGGGTCACCACATGGATATCAAAAGTTTTGTTTACGGGATCATTGTCTATCACTTCTCCTTGTAGAAAAAATGGCACCTCCCAGTCCAAACTAAAATTTGTTACTTTCAAATTGCTGCTCTCTTCTATAATGAAGGGTAGCATCTTGCCATGAAAAATGAATTCTGATCCTCCTCCGTCGATCTCTAGCCCATCAAAACCTATAAGCGGAAAAGCTGTTCTTTTCAGGCCGTTGTCATTGTTGGTAATAGCACAATAAAAATCTGGAGCGAATGTGGGATAAAAATGATAAGTCCCTTTGGGAAAAGTCAGTTTGCTTATCCCCTGTTCCTTGCATTGCTCAAGGGCTTTTATAACCAGTGGGGTAACATCCTTTGCTTCTAAAATACCCAAATCCTTCATATCCAGATTTCTGGGTATTGGCACATTCGCACATCTAAAAAGCGAAATTGTTACAAGGATGAGTAGAATACTGTTTTTCATATGATTGTGATTATATAGAACCACAAACCTATGATCTCAATTAAATTAAGCTTCATTCTGCTGTAACAGAAGCATGCAAATTTGTAACACGAAGAGAAAAACCGTCTTTTTTCAAGAAAAAAAGCCAATGACAGTCCATGAATTAGAGACTCCATGAGAGATAATAGAGCACTGCTTTGTTTAAAAATTTAAAAGTGAAAATAGAATCACACGCAAGGGATCAAACTTCCATCTACTTTTTTTACATCTATCCCCTTCTCCATTTTCTTTATTATATAGCTTTGATCTTTTCAAAAATCAGGATCATGCCACTCAGTACAAAAAACAAGAAATATATTTATTGGTTTGCCTCATTTACAGCCTTGTTCGTCATCCTACTTTCCGTTTTTTACAATTTGGGAGGATTCAAAGAAATCCGTACGGTGGCAGCCAAGAACATCTCCTACAGCATAGCTGGCAAGCAGGTACACGGCAAACTCACATCCAAAGAAGAGCATTTTTTGTTTGAAGAACTGAAGGGCTATCTCTCGGATGGCTCGCTCAAAGGCACCCTGTCTATCGTCAACTACAAAGACGATACGCTTGGTGAATACGAAAGCAGAAGATTTGTAGGCATACTGCTCACCGACGAAATGTCCATGATCCCTGCTGGACTCACCGTACTAGAACTAGAAGGGCAAACGACCTTTCAGGCGGCACTCACTATGCACCCTATCGTAATGCCCAATACAGAAAAAGTAGAGGCCAAGCTGCAATCGCTCGCCAAGGAAAAGGGCAAAACATTACGCCCATTTACCTTAGAAAAACTCTACCAAGACAATTCGGTCATAGTAGAGGTATTTGCTCAATAAATTAAAAAATTATTCTGTCGTGGCTGACAGTTCTTCTCCATGGATTTGCTTGTCATAGAGCGATTTGTATGTGCCATCTTTGCCAATAAGCTCTTTATGCGACCCCTGCTCCACAATCTGACCGCTATCCAGCACGATAATCTTATCGGCCAACTGCGCGGATGATACACGATGTGAGATAATCACGGTAGTTCGCCCCACCATAATCTTTTTCATGCTGTTAAGAATGCTGTTCTCCGTCTTGGTATCTACAGCCGACAGACAGTCATCCATAATCAAGATTTTGGGTTCTCTTGCAATCGCTCTCGCTATAGATACCCGTTGTTTTTGTCCACCAGACAGCGTAATTCCTCTTTCTCCCAACATCGTCTGAAACCCTTTCGGAAATCGGTCAATATTTTCGGTAAGATCCGCATGGTCTGCAGCAGTTCGGATTTGCGCCTCTGTTAGGGTTTGATTACCAAAAGCGATATTGTCTGCAATACTCTCCGAAAACAAAAATACGTCTTGCGGCACATAGCCGATATTGCCTCGCACAGACGACAATGCGTAGTCTTTGATAGAAATATCATCGATCTTAACAGCACCACCAGTAGCATCATACATACGACAAAGCAAATTGGCAATGGTGCTTTTCCCCGACCCTGTAGTCCCAATGATTGCAATCGATTCGCCTGCCTTCACATCAAAAGACACCTCCTTCAGTGCTTGAATACCAGAATCTGGATAAGTGAAAGTCACGTTTTCGAAAACCACATCTCCAGAAATATCTTTCTCTATATTTTTCTCTGAGATTATATCGTTTTCCGTATGCAAAAATTCATTGATACGCTTTTGAGAAGCAGCGGCGCGCTGGATAATACTGGTGATCCACCCCAGAGCCGTCACAGGCCAGGTCAGCATATTGACATAAATGATAAACTCCGCTATGTTACCCGTGCTCAGTTCGCCTTGCAAAATACCTATCGAACCTACATATACGGTCAGGATCACACTCATCCCAATCAAACTCATAATCAACGGAAAAAACAAAGCCTGCACAAAGGCCAATCGAAGTGACTTGTCTTTATAATCATCGCTCGCAGCAGAAAATTTCTGATTGTAATCCTCCTCTCGTACAAAAGCTTTGATCACCCGAATACCAGAAAACGCCTCTTGTACAAACGTAGATAGACCTGACAAACTCTCTTGGATCTCCTCCGAACGCTTGTTGATGATATTGTTGACATAATAAATACTAAATGACAGGAAGGGCAATGGCAACAAAGAGTACAACGTCAACTCTACATTGATCGACAACATGAAAGGGATCACAATCAAAAACATGGTGAACAAATTGATCCCATACATGATAGCAGGCCCCACATACATCCGAACACGACTTACATCTTCGGAGATTCTATTCATCAAATCTCCTGTATTGTTTTTACGATAAAAACTGAGAGAAAGCGTTTGATAGTGCTCGTATATTTCATTCTTGAGATCGTATTCTATAAGTCGAGACATCACAATGATCGTCTGACGCATAAAGAACATAAATATGCCCTTGAGCATCGCAGATACCAGTATGACCACCCCAAAAATCAAAATACTTGACGCAAAGAGGTCATACGTCTCTTTTTGTAAACCAAACCCCTCAAATCCATTGTATACCTGAAAGCTACCTTGTATCAAGTCGAACGAATGACGCACCACCACCGCAGGAATCACCCCAAACAAATTGGAAATGATGATAAAGACAGTACCGAAAATCAAATGATACTTATACTTAAGTAAATACTTATTCAGATGTGCGAGGTCTTTCATTCAGAATGGCCAGAAATGATGCTTTATAAATTGCAATAATACAAAGTTCAAACGGCAATATTTTTTGAAAGTTCGCATTATCTAACAATAAAAATAGGAGAGATCAGGGCATTTGAAAATTTAATTAATCAATAACTAATGTCATTTATCTGATTAAAAATATTCTACCTTTGCGCTTATTTTCAATACCCGACAACGTTAGCAATCATAAACCCAAAAATATGATAGAAGTGAACGAACCACTGAAAAGAGACGAAGTGTCATTGTTTTCAGGAATAGAAGAAATGAACCACGAGCAGGTAGTTTTTTGTCATGACAAAGCTACAGGACTAAAGGCCATCATAGCCATTCACAACACGGTGCTGGGGCCAGCCATGGGCGGCACCAGAATGTGGCATTATACTTCTGATCAAGAAGCCCTGACAGATGTCTTAAGATTGTCTAGAGGCATGACCTTGAAAAACGCAATCGCTGGTTTGAATATTGGGGGAGGTAAAGCCGTCTTGATCGGCGATGCTCGAAAGTTAAAAAACGAAGCCTTGATGAGACGCTTCGGTAAATTTGTAAACAGCCTTGGTGGTAAATACTGGACCGCCGAAGACGTAAACATGAGTACCAAAGACATGGAGTACGTACGCATGGAAACCCCATACGTGACTGGCTTACCCGATTTTATGGGCGGGTCTGGCGACCCTTCTCCTGTAACTGCCTATGGTGTATACATGGGAATGAAAGCAGCCGCTAAAAAAGCATACGGTTCGGAGAAACTCGAAGGCAAAAAAATATTGGTGCAAGGCACTGGCAATGTGGGCACCTATCTGATAGAAAATCTGATCAAAGAAAATGCTCAGGTGATGATCTCAGATATCTTTGAAGACAAAATTAAAAAAGTAACCGACCGCTTCCCTGTGGAAGTAGTAGCAGCAGATCAGGTCTTTGATTCGGCTTTCGATATCTACGCACCCTGCGCACTTGGCGGCACTTTGAATGACGAAAATATTACCAAGCTCAACTGCGACATTATAGCAGGTGGAGCTAATAACCAATTGCTCGATGAAAATATTCACGGCAAAGCCCTAGTAAATAAAGGCATATTGTACGCCCCAGACTTCCTAATCAATGGCGGTGGCATTACCAATGTGTACTACGAATACGAAGGCAATTACAATAGAGACAGAGTGATGAGCCAGACCGAGCGTATCTTCGACACTACCCTTGAGGTATTTGATAGATGCACACAGACAGGCGTAACACCGCAGGCAGCTGCTATCCAAATTGCTGAAAACAGAATCGCAGCGATTGGAAATAACAAATTGCCACTATAAATTACATGAGTGATCGCATGATCATTCACAAATTTGATTTAATGCTAAATAGACGTTCTTTACGTATTAAAGGTATGCAAGCGATCTTCGCTTATCATACCGCCCGAGAAGCCGAATTCAACATTTGCAAGCAATCGGCCCAAAATCAGTTTCTCCCTGACCTCAACTCCATGGAAGTTCAGGACAAAGAAGGGCTCGCCCAAGATCGGGAGCAAGCTGCGAAGGGCTTTCATGCTTTGATCCACCAAGGTGCTGATGCGCTACCAGAAGACATCAAGCCCGAAATTGTCAAAGTAATAAAAGCCGAGAGACAGAGTTATCTCAATCAAGTCACGGCCAACAAAGTACACTTCAAAAAGCGTATGCTAGAAGGTATTACTTCTATTTTCGATGATTACATCAAATTTTTATTTCTCATTGTAGAAATTCAAGAATTGATCGGTCATGAAAAACGCAAAAAGAATAACTCGCACGACAATTTTGCAAAAAACATAGTCATCAATGGCATCAAAAACGACGAGGCCTTAGAAGATGAGCGCATCAGGAAAAATGTAGCATGGGACACCGATCTCGTCAGAGCTTGGTATCGAGAATACATCAAACCACAAGAATTTTTTATTGAATATGACAATCTAGCCAAGGCCACCATCGAGGATGACCAAGAGCTCGTACAGACGATCTACAAAACGATCATATTCAAAAACGAAAACATCAACGACTATTTCGAAGCACTGGATCTAGGTTGGAGCGAAAACAAACCTATTCTCAAAAGCATGGTTTTGAAAACCATCAAATCCATAGAAAATGAAGAAAGTGAACCATTAATGATGGAACTTTCTAAAAACTGGGATGAGGATTTACTATTTTTGAAAGAGCTATACGATCTAGCCATAGACAAGGAAGAAGAATACGAAAACCTAATCGAAAATAAATCTAAAAACTGGGAAATAGATCGTGTAGCACTGACGGATAGGATCATTTTAGAAATGGCCATCGCAGAAATGATTCATTTCACATCCATTCCCGTCAAAGTGACCATCAATGAGTACATTGAATTATCGAAACTTTATAGTACGCCAAAGAGTAAACAGTTTGTAAATGGCCTCTTGGATGTACTTTCGGTAGAATTACAAAAAGATGGTCAAATCAAGAAAAGTGGACGTGGACTCCTAGACAATAAATAACATGAGTAAAAAATCAAATTCGTTTTTATCATTTTTGACTGGCGCAGCAGCTGGTGCCATCTTGGGTATATTATATGCACCTGACAAAGGTGAAAACACAAGAGACAAACTTTCTTATCAACTTGATAAGTACAGCAAAAAATTAGATGACTTGGTCAAAGAATTTGTGGAAGGCAAAGAACTGAGCGAAAATGAAGCTAAATCAGAAGGTGAAAAAATCGTAAGCGACGCAAAAGAAAAAGCAGAAAAATTGCTAGACGATGTGAACGGACTTATCACCAAAATCAAAAGCGAAGAAGTGTAAACAAGTGACTTCATCATTTGTTAAATAGTTGTTAAGGATAGATACTCTATCAATTGATTGAGCCTCCTTCATTAACTTTACTTCTACTTATTTTAGAAAAATTTCCAATAAAACTTACTAGTTATGAAAAGTATAAAATTAATTCCAGTATTCGTGGCAGTAGTAGCTATGATCGCTACAGGATGTAGCAGTGGAGACGTAGAAAGCAGAATAGCAAGACTTGAAGGCCGTGTAGCCGAGCTCGAAGGCTCTGGTACTGCTGCAGCGAGATCTACTTCTACCCAACCTGCCGCAACAGCAGAGCCTGAAGTAAAGCCAGAAGGACCACTTCCTGCATTTACATTCAACGAAGAATCTCATGATTTCGGAACGATCAATGAAGGAGACGAAGTAGAGCACATTTTCGCATTCACCAATACAGGCGATGCGCCATTGATTATCTCTAGTGCTACTGGATCATGTGGATGTACCGTGCCTGAATGGCCAAAAGAGCCAATCGGCATAGGCGAAAAGGGCGAGATCAAGGTGAAATTCAACAGTAGAAAGAAGCCTGGCATCCAAAACAAAACGGTTACGATCACGTCAAACACCTACCCAAAACAAACAAGAATCAAAATCAAGGCTAACGTGACACCAGCACCTAAGGATGCTAACTCACCGTCTTAAGTCTTACATTCATCTAATTTCAACAATTAACGAAGCATGTTAAACTTCATCATATTACAAGCGGCCGCAGGTGGCGCAGGGTATTCTAATTTCATCATGATTGGCGTCATGGTCGTGATATTCTATTTCTTCTTTATTCGCCCTCAGCAAAAAAAGCAAAAAGATCAGAAAGCTTTTACTGAAAGCGTGACCAAAGGGGACAATGTCGTAACTATCGGCGGCATCCATGGCAAAGTTTTGTCAGTAGAAGACACTACTGTAACTTTAGAAATAGACAAAGGTGCAAAGATGAAGATTGAAAAATCTTCTATCTCGATGGAGTCTACTAAGAAAGTAGCGAGCTAATTGTTTTTTATGAATAAATAATTGAATGGGAATATTTAGGTTCTTATTACCTGGATTAAAAGATAACTGGAAGGTAGTTGTGCTCTCAATATTAGGAGCAACTACCTTTTGGTTTTTTAATGCCATGAACAAGTCATACGACACTCGGGTGGACTACCCTCTATCCTATACCTTCGATAGAGACAGTGTCGTCGTGATAGATCCACTTGCTCCCCAAATCAAAATAGATGTGACCAGTGGTGGATGGAACCTCATCAGAAAAACGCTACGAATCAACGCAACCCCCATCAACATCCCTCTTGACAACCCAACCGAAATAAAGTTTTTAACTCGATCTAGCCTCATCCCGATGATCTCCGATCAACTCGATGGGCTTCGTCTGATTTATGTAGTCACAGACACGCTATTTTTCAATATTGAGCAACGGATAACAAAAAAACTACCCGTATACATAGACAGTGTTGCGATCCCCTTATCTCAGTCTTATCGTATGGTTAGCCCAATCTCATGCAACGTAGACAGCGCCATCGTCTCAGGGCCAAAATCTACCATGGAGCAAATGCCTGCTTACGTGCAACTTGATTTTAGTAACAAAAGCATTGACAGTAATTTTGATGACGAACTGGGCTTCTTTGTGAGCGACCACGTAACAGTAGAACCAAATGAAGCCGCTGTAAAATTTAAAGTAGGCAAATACCTAACCCGTGAAATTAGCATTCCAATAGAGCCACTAGACTTTCCTATAGACTCTTCTGCCTATTTGTCTAACCATGAAATTGTGCTCTATTATACCATCAAGGAAGAAGATGAAGACGAAGTGACGGCTACAGATTTTAGCATTACGGCAGATTATTCTATGCGAAACATGAAAGACTCTACGGTGATCCCAATCCTCATGTATGCGCACGAAAAAGCCCTAGACATTGTATTGGCTTCGGATCGCATCAAACTAGTTTACGCTGATCCAAAATGAAAACGGTAGGCATTACTGGCGGAATAGGCTCTGGCAAGTCTACAGTTTGTAAAATATTTGAGGTTTTAAACATCCCTGTATACGCCGCTGATGACCGAGCCAAATTTCTCATGCAGTATGATCCCTCATTGATCAAACAAATCACAAATACCTTTGGAGAAGCTTCCTACTCAAATGGCACACTCAATAGAAGTCATTTAGCCAATGTAATTTTTAGCAACCCTAAGGAAACCGAAAAAATAAATGCTTTAGTGCATCCTGTAGTAGCTCAAGATTTTGGTTCATGGCGAGCACAGCAACATAGCCCATATGTACTCAAAGAAGCCGCACTACTGATCGAATCTGGCTCCTACCAAAGTCTAGACTTCCTTATCAATGTCTACGCACCTATCGATACGAGAATTCACCGAGTGCAGCAAAGAGATCCGCAAAGATCAATAGACGAAATAAAAGGCATTATAGACAAACAAACGAGCGAAGAGCGAAGAACCGCTGTAGCAAATGCCATCATCAACAATGACGGCAATCAACTCTTGATCCCGCAAGTATTAGCCATTCACCAACAACTTATCAGTTAGTTTTCAGGCATTTTAAACAAGCTACTCGGCGCCCCCTGTCCAAAGACGATATCATCCACAATCACATGAGTGGCGGATCTATCAATCCTATTTTCAAACTCAAATGGCATCGAAAACGCACCTAATTTTTTGTAATTTTTAAAAATCACCTCCTTTTCCACTTCTTCAACATTATCCTCCTTATATATCCGTACCAGATGTACCATATAGGTCTTTTTATTAAGTAAATAATCTACATAAAAACCTGACGGCCTAGTAACACGAATGACATAATGCGACTTATCCTGTGCATACTCAGAGCCAATCAAAGTTAACTCTTGATCTAAACCTGCATAATTGTATAAAGGCGAACCCAGGCCTACATCCAACAGCAGCAGGGCTTTCTCACGCTCAGTCATCAATTGTGCTACCTGTACACCTGTCCATGGGGCAATCGTCCATGCACGCACACCATCATATGCACTAACATATCGTTGTTCTTTCCATACACCCTCTATGATTATTTTACTTGGTGCCTTTTTCGTAACGGTGTATTCCTTCGTTTTGCTAAAGCCATTCATCTCTCGCATATCCATAGAAATGGTACGCATGGATAAAATCTGCTCCTGGCCTACCGCCTCAAAATGACGTGTCAATATTTTATCTAAATCTTGAGCCACTACCACAGCAGGGAGGTTTAAGACTACTTGAAAAAGTACTTTTATCAACTTAATTCTATTCATTTCGTTCTAAGCGTTTAGCAATAGCAAGTTAGTTGGTAATCCACATTTTTTCATAGAAATTACAAACTCGAGATATCCAAAATTGATCACACTATGAAAAGTCTAATGACTACGCTCCTGATAATAGGAATCCTGTTTCAAAGCCAAGCCCAGCAAGCCACACTTGCCCAAGCACACGAGCTGCTCGCCGATGAGTATCTCGAAGAAGCATTGGATATGTTTAATAGTTTGGAAAAAAACAACAAGCAAAATGCTGAGTTCTATTTTCTTCGAGGCTCTTGTTTGTCCGAATTGGGTGAAAATGAAAAAGCCATCTCGGATTTGAATGTTTCTATTTCGCTCGACGGGAAAAATGCCAATGCCTTCTACCAGCGAGGGTTTGCATACTTCAGTATAGGCGAAAGCCCAAAAGCGCTGAAAGACTTTAATCAAGCGATTGCACTCAGTCCTTCTTTTGGTGAGGCCTATCTCAACCGTGGCACTATACAATATGACTTGGGCAAACCTGAAGCAGCTTGTCAAGATTGGCAAAAAGCCTTAGAAACAGGGATTACCTTAGCGCAATCCCTGCTCGATCAATTGTGTAAAAATTAATTCATCGCATCGTTGATGAGCTCGGCAATGTCTTTCACCTGTACTTCGACCTCCTTTTCTTTGTTTTTCACACCATCAGAAAGCATCGTCATGCAGAAAGGACATCCCGAAGCAATCACCTTAGCCCCTGTATCCAAGGCCTCCTCTGTACGTTCCACATTGATCTCCTTGTCGCCCGATTCGGCGTCCTTAAACATCTGCCCACCACCAGCACCACAGCACAAACCTTTGGTCTTGCAACGTTTCATTTCTACTAAATCTGCATCTAATGCTTTTAGCACATTGCGAGGCGCCTCATAGATGTCGTTGGCTCGGCCGAGATAGCACGAGTCGTGATAAGTGATTTTCTGTCCTTTAAACGAGCCTCCGCTTACTTTCAGCTTACCCTCGTCGAGCAGCTCTTGCAAGAAAGTGGTATGATGAATCACTTCATAATTACCACCAAGGTCTGGATATTCGTTTTTCAATGTATTAAAACAATGTGGGCAAGCGGTTACGATTTTTTTAACTTGATACATATCCAACAATTGGATGTTGGCCATGGCCTGCATCTGAAACAAAAACTCATTGCCCGCTCTACGGGCAGGATCGCCAGTACAACTTTCCTCTGGTCCCAATACAGCAAAATTGACATTGAGCTTGTTGAGTATGGTCGTAAAAGCCACGGTTACCCTTTTGTATCTATCGTCGAATGATCCTGCACAACCTACCCAAAATAAGATTTCGGGAGTTTCGCCTTTGGCTTGTAGCTCTGCTACGGTGGGTGCTTTTATAGTCTCGCTCATCTGCTTAGTTTTTGTCGTTTAAATCTTGTGCCCAGTTGAATCTATCGGTAGGAGAAAATTTCCAAGGGGCAAAATTGGTTTCTATATTCGAAAACATGGAATTCCAAGAAGCAGGCGAACCCGATTCTTCCATGGCCACATATCGCTTCATCTCTAGTATAATTGATAAAGGATCAATATTGATCGGGCAAGCCTCCGTACAAGCATTACAACTCGTACAAGCATTAATTTCTTCTTTGGTAATAAAATCACCCAAGAGAGACTTGCCTTCTCCCTGTCCCGCACCTATTTCTTCAATACGATCACGCGTATCCATCATGATCTTTCTAGGTGATAGGAGTTTTCCTGTTTGATTGGCGGGACACTCAGTGGTACATCTCCCACACTCGGTACAGGAGTAAGCTTCCATTAGACTTTTCCAACTCAGATCAGAGGCATCCTTGGCTCCAAAAGTACCTACCTCAGTAGGAGGCTCACTCCCTCCTTCTACTGGCATACCGAGCATAGATTTCACTTCTTTAGTCACAGCATCCATGTTCTGTATTTTTCCCTTAGGCGCTAGATTGGAGTAATAGGTATTGGGAAATGCCAAAAAGATATGCAAGTGCTTGGAATAAGTGACATACACAGCAAAAGTAAAAATGCCAATGATGTGAAACCACCACGCTGCCCGCTCAGTAAAAATCAAGAATCCATCTGAGAAGTGCTCAAATATAGGGATCATCAAACTTGAAATCATGAGGTGACCAGTATCTACATAACCTGCCACTCCACGACTCTGCAGCACCTGATCCGCAGCATTCATTTTAAGAATAGCCATCATCAGCACGCATTCTATGATTAGGATCAAGTTGCCATCCATTGCGGGCCAACCCTTCATTTCTGGCTTGGTAAACCGTGACACTTTGATCACATTCCTTCTGATTAAAAAGGCGATGCATGAAATCAACACTCCCAACGCTAGGCATTCGAAGATATTCATCGCCACGTTGTAGAATGCCCCTAGATAGGGTGCGAAAATCCTGTGTGTGCCAAATAAACCATCGATGAGAAACTCCAGCACTTCCAAATTGATTACCAAAAAACCAACATAGATCAGCAAATGCAAAAAGGCTGGAATAGGCTTTTTAAACATCTTCTTCTGACCAAAAGCAATAAGCATCATGGCTTTCCATCGATCTCCTGATCGATCGCTGCGATCGAGATCTTTGCCAAGTAAAATATTACGCCTGATCTGTTTAATTCTACGTATCAAAAAGTAGATCGGAACGGCCACTACAGCCACAAAAACTAACTGTATCATCCAAGTCATAGGTTTGTTATTTTTTTATTTTAAATATCTTCTCAAATGTTTGTAGCATTAACAATTATTTTTACTTTTGTGCCTCGTTAACGCGGTGATGTAGCTCAGTTGGTAGAGCATCGGACTGAAAATCCGTGAGTCGGTGGTTCGAGCCCACTCATCACCACCAAGTAACGAAAGGGTTTCTGAATCAGGAACCCTTTTTTTATGGTCTTGTCCGAAGACATCATTCCTATTTCCACAACTGATCTCAATGTGCCTTAACCCTATTTCAAATATTTTTATCCCAATACGTACTAAGGCATTGGTTCTCGGGTAAGTCAATATTGCGTAAGCTATCATTCCTCTAATGTAATGAAGAATTCACTAAATATAGTATGCATGCATAACAAATTAATCAGGTGAGATCTCTATTTAGAGTGATTGTAAACTAACTCCATTATCTAATGAAAGGCAAAACCAAAACACGCTGCCAAACAAAAAAACCTCGACAGTTTGCCGAGGTTTTCAAAGTCATTTGTTGGAAATGCTAGTTCATAAATTGATCAAAAGTGATCGACAAGTAATATATAGCTCCCATACGCGGTCCGCCATAGTTCAGAACATATCTCTCATTAGTTAAATTCGATCCTCCCAATTTCAGAATTGATTTCAGATTTTTTAGTTTATAACTAACCTGTGCATCCACAGTACCCACAGCGTCAACAGGTCCTTGAGCAAATGAAGACTCCCAATGGAAGGCATCCTGCCATCTATACGTCACGTTAAAACCTAGATCCTTAATAATTTCTCTATTACCAAAGCTTACATTGTACTTGTGCTCTGGAGTATTAAAGTCATTTAAGAAGCCTGCGTCTAAACTAGCGTCATCCAATTTATTCCAGTTGTAGTTTGCACCAAATTTGTAGCCCCCATCAAACAAATAGTCAATGCCCAAAGTCGCTCCTTTAGCCTTCACCGTTTGCGTGTTATTAGTATAGACTTGGAAGGTATTCGTATTGTCTCCTGATAACAAAGAAGCCACGACTGCCTGATCAGTAGCAGTTCCAGTAAATGGACCAGATGCTTTTCTCACTCTAATTTGACTAATAAAATCATCAAACTGATTAAAATAAACAGCCGCATCAAAGAACAATTTGTTATTGATATTGCTTCTATAGCCAAATTCTATTGAACGAATCTGTTCAGGTTTCACTTCTTTATGCTCAGTAAATGGAACAAGCCTTGTTGGAGCCGTTGGGTCTCCTTCTATTACACCTTGAGTCATGCTGTTTACGGATTCTATTGTATAAGCATTTTCCGTGATTTTATACTTCTCGCCATATTGCGCTAATCCTCCAATCAGTTGAGCTGTAATTACATTCAAATCAATATGCTGACCTTGTGTGGTTGGGTTTCTAAAACCTGTTTGATAAGAAGCTCTGAAATTGTGAGTCTGAGCTACTGTGTATACAGCTGAAAGTCTTGGGTTAAGCTGCCCGTCAAAATTTTCGTTCTTGTCAAATCTCAACGAACCTGACAACTTCAAATTATCACTTATCAAACGCTTAGATGCCTGTAGATAGGCTCCATATTCCTTGATAGCAATTCCTCCGTCAGCATCAGCGAAAATAGTACCATTAGACTTCAAATTATATTGTCTAAAACTAGCTCCAGCTTGTAAGTCCATAAAGTCAATTTGATTTTTAAAATCAAACTGTCCTTCTGCATGATAGAAGTTTGACTTGTCATTGAATCTTGCTCCTCCATCTGAAATATTTGCTCCTAATGCCGCTGCTTTTGCTGCATCAAAAGCTGGCGTACCTGGCTCTAGTGCGGTAGCTTGTGCAGCTGCGAATGCCGCATCAGTAATGGCATCCATAGCTGCTTGATTACCAACTATAGCATCTACAATTGCCTGATTATAAGTTGGGTTTCCACCTTGAGCTGCTGCCACTTGGCCTAAAATTCCCGCACCTACTCCAGTTCCATAAATTCCAAACCAGTTACTATAGTTGCCAGTGGCCACACTATTGACGGAATATCCGACTAAATCTGCAATATAAGAGTCACCTGAATTTTCTTGTGTCGTATATCCCTTCACAAAAAAGTTATCTCCCTTCAGCTCTAACTTGTGCTGCATAATAGAAAAATTAGACAAAGAATATCTTTGAGCACCAGTATACACCGTAGTACCATACCCATAATTGAGGGTGTAGCTCAGCTCCATTCGGTCATTTAGACGATAATGTAAGGCCGTATTTATTTTCAAATTTTCAGCACCATAATCTACCAAATACTGCTCTTCAAATCCCTTTCTCCCAACAGTTAGGTTAGGCAAATTTTGTGCATAGGCATCTGTGATAGCAGTAGGGGCTCCAGTAGCTCCAGAAATACCCGCAGAAATAGCAGCTGATACAGACGGGCTTAATGACAATAGAGCAAGGTTAGTAGTACCATCATCTCCATAAGTATGTACTCCATCATAAGCTGGATTGCGAGCATAATTGCCTTGAAAAGCAATATTTTTATCATCATAATTTGTACCGTGCCAATCTTCTGCTCTACTGTAGGCTACATTTACTTTAAAAGCAAATTTGTCATTAAATGCTTTCGCATACCTGATGGCAGCCATATGCATAGGCTGAGGACTACCAGGTTCTCCAATTTCTTCATCACCACCTATATGGTTTACACCAATTTTATACATGGCACTTAGCCCTTGGTACTCAAAAGGATTTTTACTTGTCACTAAGAGGACACCATTGAACGCACTTGGTCCATAAAGCGCAGAAGCGGCTCCTGGTATCAATTCCAATCCCTCAACATCCAACTCAGAAGGACCGTTAAGGTTACCTACAGGGAAATTAAGTGCAGGTGCTTGCGTATCCATCCCATCTGTCATTTGCACAAAACGAGTATTCCCAGTAGAACTAAACCCTCTCGCATTGATAACTTGGAAATTTACACTACTTGACGTTACATCAACTCCCTTTAGATTAGCAATACTCTTGTAATACGAATCAGAAGCTGAATTTTTAACAGCCAAAATATCCATCTTTTCAATTGAAACTGGCGACTGCAGTATACTTTCTTCTACTCTTGATGCAGCAACTACTACTTCTTGCCCCATAATTGCAGATTCTTCCAAAATCACTTCTAATCCTTCAACATTAGCTTCATTAATTTCTATCTCTGAGGAGGTGTAACCTACCATAGAGAAAACTAGGGTCAATGGTGGAGCAGTGCTTACATTCAACTTGTAATTTCCGCCGGTGTCCGAAATAGTACCGACTACCTTGCCCTTGACTAGGATACTTACTCCCAGTAGGGGTTCCTTAGTGTTGCCATCGACAACACTGCCTGATATGCTGGTCTGTGCCTGAACACTGAATGCCATCAGTGCCACAAGTACCAAACTCAGATAAAATCGCTTAGTAAAAAGTTTACTCATATTCATCATTATTAAGTGTTTTGCTGATCATGTATCCCGAACATTTAAAAATCGGGTCACTAATATTAAAGAAAAAAATATAAAATCAGCCTTGATTACACACCTAATAGTGATAATTACAAGAAATTATGCATGCATACTACTTTTCGCTCAAGTATTGCACAAGCTTTTCACAGAGATTTGAGATTTCGGAAGACATAAATTCGTCGCCAGTAGCTGACAAAAGTGTGCTAGCAGAGCTGCCTAATAGATTGATATGAAACTGTTTCATCTCATCTACATTCATGTCTTTTGTCCATAAATCAAGCATCAAAGTATCGCGTTTCTTTTCGTCCCATATCCCAATAGAAATGGCTTTGGTCTTTTGCAGTTCTGCTCCTGCATCTTCGGCAGACCATTGAATATTTTCAGGAATATTTTGCTCGTCGAGGGTCACCTCTATATTGATCTTTGATTTTTTCATTTGAATTGTATTTGACTTTATCTCCGCAAGTGAAGCGCAAAGAGACTATGAATTTATCAATGAATCAACGGATGGGGGATTTAATATTAAAAGAACAAATCTCTTACTTATTGAAAACTATAACCTCATTTCGGGAATATCTCCTTCTACGATCAAAGTGCCCTCGGTAGCTTTTATAATTTCATCCACAGACACTCCTGGTGCTCTTTCAATAAGCCTGAACCCTTCTGCAGTGACGTCGAGCACGGCTAAGTTGGTCACTATCTTTTTTACACACCCCACTCCTGTAAGCGGAAGGGTGCATTTTTTGAGGATTTTAGATTCTCCTGCTTTGTTGGTGTGCATCATTGCCACGATGATATTTTCCGCGGAAGCGACCAAATCCATCGCCCCTCCCATGCCTTTAACCATTCTGCCTGGAATTTTCCAATTGGCAATATCGCCAGTCTCAGATACCTCCATAGCACCGAGCACTGTGAGCTGTACATGCTGCCCCCGAATCATCGCAAAACTGGTAGCCGAATCAAAAATAGAAGCTCCTTTGAGTAGAGTTACGGTTTGTTTACCTGCATTGATCATATCGGCATCTTCCTCTCCCTCATAGGGAAAAGGCCCCATACCCAGAATACCATTCTCAGATTGAAATTCTACTTCTATACCCTCGGGAATATAATTGGCCACTAGCGTGGGAATGCCTATGCCTAAATTCACATACCAACCGTTTTGTAGTTCTTGCGCAATGCGCTTGGCGATTCCTGTTTTGTCTAACATCTCTGTTTAATTTGTGAACATGAACTAATTAGCAAGTTTTCGAACCGTCCGTTGTTCGATCCGTTTTTCGTAATCCTTGCCTTGGAAAATACGCTGCACAAAAATACCTGGCGTATGAATAAAGTTAGGGTCCAGCTCTCCTGGCTCTACCAGTTCATCCACTTCGGCAATGGTGATTTTGCCAGCCATAGCCATTGCTGGATTGAAATTTCTGGCGGTACCCTTATACATCAAATTACCAAATCTATCTCCTTTCCAAGCCTTCACGATGGCAAAATCTGCCGTAAGTGCCGTTTCTAAAATATGTGGCTTGCCATTGAATATACGCACTTCCTTGCCTTCGGCCACTTCGGTACCATAGCCTGCAGGGGTAAAGAAAGCAGGTATACCAGCACCACCTGCCCTGCATCTTTCTGCTAATGAACCCTGTGGGATCAGATCCACATCCAACTCACCACTGAGCATCTGACGTTCGAATTCGTCGTTTTCGCCCACATAGGATGAAATCATTTTTTTGATTTGTTTTTTATAGAGTAGTAACCCCAAGCCAAAATTGTCTACACCAGCATTATTAGAGATACAAGTGAGTTGGGAGGTTCCTTTTTGATGGAGGGCCGAAATGCAGTTTTCTGGAATGCCACACAAGCCAAAACCACCGAGCATGAGAGTCATCCCATCTTCGATCCCTTCAATGGCCTCTTGGGCATCCGCTACAATTTTGTTCATAGCAGTCTTGTTGTTTAATGTATAAATATACCCAACAAACTTAAGGTTTTCGAGGCTTTGGCTCTAATCAATCTTGTGACAAGTAGATCAATATTCTTTCAAAAGGGATAATGCAGTCGTTTTATCCTTTTCGAGCTGAAATTTGAGTTCTTCGAGCGAATCAAATTTTTTCTCATTTCGAAGATGTTGTATAAATTCAACCTGAATGGGTTGATCATAAATTTGCTGATCGAAATCAAAAAGATGGGTTTCTATGACCCGATGAAGTCCTCCGACAGTCGGGCGAACACCCACATTGAGCATTCCTTTGTGCCACCGATCATTCACCATGACACTTACCGCATATGCCCCATCTTTAGGGATCAATTTAAAATCCTCCGCTACTTGAATGTTGGCTGTAGGAAACCCGAGTTCTGTACCTATTTTTTTGCCTTTTACTACAGTCCCGCTAATGCTATATTTCCTACCCAGATACTCTGCCGCCAAATCCACTTCGCCATGAAAAAGTGCCTGACGAATTTTGGTGCTACTCACGCCTACGTCGTCTATGTCTTGGCGTGGAATCTCCTCCACCTCAAAACCAAATCGACCACTGTTTTCTTTTAAATATTCGAAGCTTCCTGTTCGGTTTTTACCAAAACGGTGATCGTATCCTATGATCAATTTTTTAGTTTTCAATTGCTCTACGAGCATTTCTTGAATAAAGGTCTCTGAAGACAGTTGAGAAAATGCTTTGGTAAACTCCACCTTCACCAGGTAATCGATACCTACTTCTTCCAACAGTTTTGCTTTTTCTTCAAAAGTAGTCAAGAGCTTAAGGGTCTTTTCTTCTGGGAATAGCACAAATCTAGGGTGAGGCCAAAAGGTAAGGACTACACTTTTGCCATTGAGTTCTTGAGCCGTTTTAACGATTTTTTTTAAAATCTTTTGATGACCAAAATGTACGCCATCGAAGGTTCCGCTGGTGACAACGGCATTAGATAGATCGGGAATGGCTTGATGTCCTTCGATAATGACCATGGGTAATGCTAAATTTTGCGTAAAGCTAATCTCTTTGCAATCGAGAAATAAAATCATCCAAAACAAATGCGTCCTCCACTTGAAAATCGCCAATAGCCGTTCTACGCAATTCGGACATATAAGCCCCACAACCCAATGCTTCTCCTACATCTCTCACAAGGCTTCGGATGTAGGTGCCTTTTGAGCATTGAATTTTGAAACTGATCTCTGGCAGTTGGCTTGTATCTACCTCAAACAAAGACACTTGAACTGGACGTGGGTTAAGTTTTACTTCTTCTTTTCGTCGAGCGGCCTTATAGACTCTTTCACCATCTACTTTGATGGCACTATAAATGGGAGGCACTTGCATAATGTCTCCTGTCCATTGAGTGGCAGCCTCTTCTACTTGACCTGGCGTGATATGATCGTAAGGTTTTTCACTATCGAATTCGGTTTCTAAATCCACTGAAGGCGTGGTCTTTCCTAACACCATTTTACCCGTATAGGTCTTACCGAGATCTTGATACTCATTGATTTTTTTAGTAGATCTACCTGCGCAAACAATCAATAAGCCAGTAGCCAAAGGGTCTAATGTTCCAGCGTGTCCTACTTTTTTGATTTTTAGCTTTCCTCGAATTTTTTTGACAACATCGAAAGAAGTCCATTCGAGCGGTTTGTCTATCAAAAAGACTTCACCTTTTTCGAAATCCATCTCTGAAATAAGAATAGGACCTACCATAACAGTCCTCCCGCAATAGCCAACAGCCCTGCTACTCCGCAATACATGGCGAAATAGATGAGCTTTCCTTTTTGTACAATAGAGAGCATCCATTGGCATGCCAATAAGCCTGATAAAAATGCTGCTACAAAACCAACCGACAAACTCATCCCCGACACGTTCGCTGCAATGGCTGGGTTTTCTAAAAAATCTTTGGTTTTCAATAGCATGGCTCCCAATATGGGCGGCAATACCATCAGAAATGAGAAACGTGCTGCTTTTTGCTTGTTGACCCCCAGTAGCAACGCCGTAGAAATAGTGGCTCCAGACCTAGAGATACCTGGCATGATGGCAATGGCTTGTGCCAAACCAATAAGGAAGGCATTTTTGAAGGTAATTTCTCCTTCGTTCTTTTTGCTAAAGTAAGTGACCGCCAGTAGGCCGGCTGTCACTAAAAGCATTGTACCTACCAACAAAATATTACCGCCAAAAAGCTGTTCTATCTGATCTTCGAAAAAGACACCAACGATACCTACTGGAATCATCGACAACACAATCATGGCTGCAAATCGAGTGGACTCATTCCATTCAAATTTGAAAAGACCTTTGATAATCTCTAAAATGTCTTCCCTGAAAATAACAACTGTGCTACAAGCCGTAGCGCCATGTAGAATGATCGAAAAAAGCAAATTGTCCTCCGACTGTACACCAAGAAAATAGGTACCTAACTCCAAGTGCCCGCTACTACTCACTGGGAGAAATTCTGTCAACCCCTGAATAATACCAAGGATCAATGCCTCAAGAAAACTCATTTATCCGATTTTGGCTTGTAAAGAATGGCGACAAACTCGATAGCAAACCCAAGTAGTACCACCAAGGGGCCTAAGGTGAGTCCTAGAAAACCAAAGCCATACGGCTCTGTATCAAGCGTCATGATGATAAAGCCTAAGATCAGTACAGCTACTCCAGCAAGCATGATCTGGTAATTTATTTTTTGAAAAGCTAGTTTGTTCTTATCACTCATAATCTAATATAGTTCGTCCAGAGACATTTTCATATACCTCCTGATGGCTGCAAAAGTACTCATAAAACCCACAAATATGCCGACCAAAGCGATACCTCCCCCCAATATTAGGAGTTGATTCACATGAAGCAATTCGAGCAAGCCTTCTACTTCGGTATTTAAATACTTCATCAATGAAGCCAGCAGCCCAATAGCAATCAGCGCTGACAAAAAGCCGAAAAGTGAAGCTCGCATTAAAAAAGGCTTTCGGATAAAATGGGTAGTAGCGCCCACTAGCTGCATGCTGCGAATCAAGAATCGCTGGGAAAAAAGAGCCAGTTTAATGGTATTGTTGATTAAAATAATAACTACAACTAACAAAATCACAGAAAAACCAAGCAGAACCAAACTGACCTTCCGGACATTTTGACGAATACTATTCACGAGGCTTTCGATATAAGTGACTTCGTGTACACCACGAATAAAACCGATTTCTTTTTTTATCTCGACAAGGTTTTGTGCTTCATGAAAGTCTGGATTGATCTTGATAACCACAACATCTCGCAGTGGGTTGTCTCCTAAAAAGGCTACAAAATCCTCCCCTGTCTCCTCATAAAATTCCTTAGCAGCTTCTTCTTTGGTAATATGCGCTATTTGCGCCACGCCCTCTTTTTTGATTACATAATCTTTGGAAGACAGTGTCTTAGTGATTTTTGTAATTTCGTTTTGACTGAGGTTTTTATTGAGAAAGACCTGCATTTCTACATTCTCCTGAATAATGGTTGTCAGATTCTTGGTCATCATGAGCAACAAACCAAACAACCCCATCACAAAAAGTGCGAGCGTGACACTAAACACAACACTCACAAAGGGATAGCTCCCTAACTTTTTCTTTTTTCTGAATTTTTTATCTTTTGCCATAAGCTATGGCCAAAAATAGCCCAAATACTGAAAATATGGGGACGGAGAAAATAAAATAATCCTGTACGGCTTATCCCCTGGCCTTCAACTCGCCGAGTTCATGAATAAGCTCTCGATTTTCGATTTTAGAAAGTGGGGTGATAGATGAGGCATTTTTTCTCAACTGATAGAAATCTCCGTGATAGTAGAAAAATAATTTTTTATTGCCTGGTGTACTAATCTCAATGATTTCGTAAGGTGACTCATTAAATTTTCCATACAGAAATAGCCGATTATCTTCCAGTCTATAGTGAAAATTGTACCTTCTAGAATTGATGGTTTGAATGTTGACTTTGTCTACTTCCGATATGCCAGACACCTGAGCTATACGATCCATGGCATTGATATCTACCGCCATACCATCAAACCCATCCTCATGAGTAGGAGCTACTTCGGGCACATCAAAAGCTATGACTTGTTTAGGCATATTTGCCTCAGGTTCAATTTCTCTTTTCTTTAGTACGGGTGCCGCTTCTACATAGTCGAGCATTTGCATATTGCCTTCAAACCTGTAGTCTAGTGGTTGAACCGAAGATGGTGCTAAAGCTGAGCTCAATGAATACTCAGTTTTAGCATCGAGTGCCTCTATATGGTATTGAATAGCCGCTTCCTTGTTATAATAAAGATAGCCCCCAGTAGCAATCATTACAGCTGACAAGCCGTAGGTCAGTGATTTCAGCATAGACCCTTGCATCAAAGTACCAATCAGCGTAGGCTCTACGGATATATTATTCAGTCTTGTTTTCAGCTCTGCACGGCGGTGCGCTTTCAAGCCTTCTACAATATCGTTTTGTCTATCAAATTCAGCCTTAAGCTCTGGATTGCTCTCCACTCTGCCTTCGAACAGGATGCGATCAGTTTCTGACATCCCTCCACTAAAGTAAGCTTCTAATTGACTGCTGTATTTATTGATTCCCATGATCTTAGTCTAGTACATCTTGTGAAGAATAATTCCGCTTAACCATCAGGTCGAGCTTCTTTTTGCACTTATACTTTTTGGTCTTGGCAGTGTCCGTATTAGCAAACCCTAATTTGTCTGCGATATCGGTCATGGACAATCCATCAAAGTAGTGATAAGTCAATATTCTTCTACATGTATCTCCCAACTGATTGATACAATCGGTAATAATTTTTATTCGTTCGTTTTTTTCATACTCCTGGTAGATGGATTGTTCGACTTCTTCGGAAGACAATCGACTCTTTCGATCCAATTCTTTTCTCCAAAGATTGAGGCAAATACTATAAATGTATGTACTAATCTTAGACGTCAATACCAACTTTCCAGCTACGGCCTTCTGCCAAAACACCAAGAGCGCGTCCTGAAAGACGTCTTTCGCTTCATCTTCGGATCCGTTATTGTTTAGCACAATACGGGTCATCATTTTATAATGTTTCTTGTACAGGTAGTCCAATGCTCCCTCATCCCCTCTACTTACCCGTGCTAACACTTCATGATCTTTCATGATAAAAAAGCTCTCGCTCTAGTTTAAATACGACAATGTAACTAATTGTAACCCATCAGGGTAGAATATATGTGTTCTGTCTATCAAGATAGCTGATTTACGACAAATAATCCAATGAGCTAACGTCATTAATCCCATTTTATGATCGCACAGTTAGTATCTTTCTTGTTTAGCAAAATAATCACGAAAGTGCCTGATAGAATTAGACAAGTGAAAAAGTGTGCAAATTTTTCACTTTCCTTGCTTGCTGATACCAGTCGTTGAACACCAAATCAAGTATAGAAATCGTCATCCCACCAAAAGAAAAATCCCGAAAACACTCCAAGAGAGCTACCATCTTTTCAGGGTTTGTCAACGGCCTTCTGAGTCTAGCTACTGTGATGTGAGCCGTATTGATTTTGTATCGACTGTCGATCGAATGCTGAAGCGATCTAGCCCTGAATGCCTCACGAAGGGCGTTTCGCAACTTCTCTAAACCCTCCCCTTCAGGAAATCCTTGAATCAGAATCCCCGATGGACTAGCGGTGATCCCTCGGAAGCAAATTTGAATTGGTTTCTCCAGACAAGTTTCAATAACTTCAACATAATCTGCCACTTCTATATCCGTTAACCGAAACCCGGTATAACAGGAAATAATAGATAAGACCGTCAAGTGCAAATCCGATGTGGGGTAATAATACTGGCATGGTTCCTCTTGCTTAAGTTTATTTTGAAAATCAACAATTTGTGCACTTAGCTGGGTCGATGGTCTCGCCAACAACGTGATACCCCTACGTTCGTCAGCAGGATCATCAATAAGTGCATCTGGCTCAGAGCTGCCTTCTCCAAATTTTCGGATAGCCTCTTCCCACATCTGAGCATAATGGCTCATCAAATACTTACTCATACTTTTGCCAAGTCTGTGTACGATAAAAAAACGCCACATAGCCTCGAAGTTTCAAATTACCTTCTTCAAGCCACAGTTTACAACTGTATACTTTGCCGTTTTTAGGATCTAATATTTCTCCTCCTACATATTCTTCTCCGTCTCTTTTGGCTCCTTTTAATATCTCCATGCCCATTACTTTTTTCATATATCTTGGGTCAGACCGATCACAATCATCGCACACAGGGTCAGGATCTTCTTCGGGAGTCAAAAACATTTCGATGACTTTGCCATAGTACAAATTCTCTTTTTTATAAATCTCTACGATAGACCGAGGCTTAGCAGTCTCATCATCGATAGTTCTCCATTTCCCTACAATTGGGTCTTGAGCTATAGCCAAATGACTCCATGTCATCAGGCTAATCAAAACAAACAGGTTCATTTTCATAATTTCTCTTGTTATACTTAAACAACATACAGGCTAGTACGTATTTATCAGGAGGTATACGAACGACTAAAAAGCGGTTTTAAAAATACCTTTTGTAATTCTTTATCAAAGAAAATAAAGCTTGTTTTTTTCGAATGGGAACAGTTTTCTACTGTTTACATCACTTTTTTTACGACCAATCCAACAAAGACCTGCTATTATTACAAAATCTTGATATTTCTTGTTGATAAATTAACAAACATCCAAATAACAGTTGGTTTCTTTACGAACCAATTATTTGAATTAGTCGTTCAACCTATTAGTTTTGCCAAAATTTTTAACACACACTAAATTAAATAATCAATGATTAAAGTTGCTATCAACGGATTTGGGCGTATCGGAAGACTTGCGTTCAGAGCATTATTGAAAAAAGAAAATGTAGAAGTCGTTGCGATCAACGACCTGACTGATACTAAGACGCTAGCACACTTGTTGAAGTATGATTCTACTCAAGGTAAATTCGACGGAACAGTTGAAGCCGCTGCTGATGGCATCATCGTAAACGGCAAGAAAATCGGCATCACTGCTGAGAGAGTTCCTGCTGACTTGCCATGGAAAGCATTGGGTATCGATGTAGTATTGGAGTCTACAGGTAGATTCGTAGACGAAGCTGGCGCTAGCCAACATTTGACTGCTGGAGCTAAAAAAGTGGTCATCTCTGCTCCTGCTAAAGGAAACATCCCTACTGTAGTATTGGGTGTAAACGACGATATTTTGACTGGCGAAGAGACGATCATGTCTAACGCTTCTTGTACTACCAACTGTTTGGCTCCTATCGCTAAGGTGTTGAACGACAGCTTTGGTCTAGAGCAAGGATTTATCACTACTATCCACGCTTACACTGCTGATCAAAACTTACAAGATGGCCCTCACGCTGACTTGAGAAGATCTAGAGCTGCTGCGATCAACATGGTACCTACTTCTACTGGTGCTGCTAAAGCTGTAGGGTTGGTATTGCCTGCATTGAACGGCAAATTGGATGGTAACTCTATGAGAGTACCTACTCCAACTGGCTCTATCACTGACTTGGTAGCTACTCTATCAAAAGAAGTAACTGTTGAAGAAGTAAACGCTGCCATGAAAGCTGCTGCTGAAGGGCCAATGAAAGGCATCTTGAAGTACACTGAAGATCCTATCGTTTCTTCTGATATCGTAGGCGATCCTCACTCTTCTATCTTCGATGCTGGTATCACTTCTGTGAACGGCAAAATGGTAAAAGTAGCGTCTTGGTACGACAACGAAGCTGGATACTCTAACAGAGCCGCTGACTTGATCGCTAAGATTGGTTAATTGGGCTTGTTGGCAGAAGTGCTAACAGAACCATTAAAGGATAATAAAATTTTGAACCTCGGCTTTTAAGTCGGGGTTTTTTTGTGCCGTTTTTAGTCGTCATCGCCTTTGCTTGTCAGGATGATCTATCTGAATAACAACAAATGAAAATGTTAAGCTACCAAACAATTGAGATTACCCAGATCATTTCTTATTCGTTAGCTCGATCAGCTAAAAAAACATTCATAATATTTTGCCCCCCGTCTTCAAGCTAGACAAGCCCCTACTTTTTCATTGCCAAAAAGTAGGCAAAGGTGTGCCTAACTTAACAACTCCTCCTGACCATCTCCCACCTCTAGGTTATGCCAGACTTGCTGTACGTCGTCGTTGTCTTCTAGGGTGTCTATAAGTTTCATTACTTTTTGAAACGCTTCGTCGTTGAGTGATTGGGTGGTATTGGGGATACGCTGGAGTTCGGCATTTTCTGGCTCCACACCTAGCGCTTCAAACTTCTTGTTGAGATTTCCAAAATCTTCTAGCACACAAGTGACGGTGATGTATTTGTCTTCGACTATGAGCTCATCTGCTCCACCGTCGATCACCTCCAGCTCAAAGTCTTCTATATCCATTCCTTCAGAAATAGGAAGCGTAAAAACTCCTTTTCTGTCAAAGATAAATTCCAGCGAACCATTCGTACCTAAACTACCCTCATTCTTGGTGAAAGCAGCACGTACTTCTTGTACCGTTCGGTTTTGGTTATCGGTAAGACACTCTACGAAAACAGCAATACCGAAAGGGCCATAGCCTTCGAAGGTCTGTTCTATATATGAGCTGGCATCACCACCTATTCCTTTTTTAATGGCTCGTTCGATGTTGTCTTTGGGCATGTTTACACCCTTGGCATTTTGAATGGCCATGCGCAGACGTGGATTAGCTTCTGGATCGCCGCTGTTCCCCTCTTTTACGGCTACCGTAATTTCTTTACTAAAGCGCGTGAAAATCTTAGCTCTTTTAGCATCCGCTGCTCCTTTTTTTCTTTTGATTGTCGACCACTTACTATGTCCAGACATACCTTTCTATACTTTCAATATTCAAGTGCAAAATTACAAATTAGCAAAAAAGGATCAAGTCTTCTTGTACCTAAGGTTGAGAATGATGCCGACCACCACCAAGGCCATTCCCATATAACTTAGCCATTCGTAGGTCTCTCCAAAAATGATAAAACCAAATGCCAGCGAATAGATAATGCCCATATAATTGATGATCGAGACTTTGGAGAGCTCTTCGGTCTGATAGGATCGTGTCATATAGTACTGTGCAATCTGAGTAAATAAACCGACTAGCAGCAGATACATCCAATCCCAGCCCTGCGGCGACACCCAACCAAACCACGAAATTATTCCTGCCAAAGGCAAGGAAACTAAGGGAAAGTAAAAAATAATAACAAGTGGATGCTCTGAGGTTTTTAGAATACGGATACAATTGTATGCCAGCCCTGTAAAAACAGCTCCTCCAATACCAATGATTAAGTGAATCATAGATACGCGTGCATCAAACCCTTGGATAATGATGATACCCAAAAAGGATATCATGAAAAACAAATACTGCTTGGCAGTCACTTTTTCTTTGACAATAAACACACCCAAAATGGCGGTAAAAATAGGGGCCATATATTGCATACTTGCAGCAGCAGCCAATGGGATCTCCTGAAGAATATAAAAGTAAGAAGCCAAAGCAATAGACCCCACCACTCCACGCAGTACTAAGATTTTTTTATTGTTGCCCCAAGGGCTGACTTTGTCTTTCAAAAGAAAAAACAAACAAATAACGATAGAGATAACCGAGCGAAAAAAAATAATTTCGATAGCAGGAATGTGCGAAATCATTTTCACACAGACTTTCATCAATGCAAAAGTAAAGGTAGAGATGATCATAAACTGCACCCCTTTAGATAGATTCATATTAGATGGGATTTAGCTTACGATCTTGCCGTCTTGAATCACAATCTTGCGGTCGGTCATTTCTGCTAAAGCCTGATTGTGTGTGACAATAATAAAGGTTTGATTCAGCTCTTTTTGCAATTGGAAAAACAGATGGTGCAACTCTTCTGCATTGACAGAGTCCAAATTGCCACTAGGCTCATCTGCAAAAATCAGAGCTGGCTTATTGATCAATGCACGGGCTACGGCTCCCCGTTGTAGCTCCCCCCCAGACAGTTCCGAAGGCTTGTGATCCTTGCGGTGGTCGATATGAAGCAGTTTCATCAAATGGCTGGCATAATTGGTCAATGCTTTGCCATTCTTGCCGTTGATATAAGCGGGAATACAAATATTTTCGAGCAGGGTAAACTCTGGCAACAGATTATGAAACTGAAATACAAAACCTATTTGCTGGTTACGAAACGCAGCCAAAGACTTTGAATTAAGCTTGAATACATCCTGTCTGTTGATCTCTACGGTGCCCCCATCTGGCTTATCCAGCGTACCTAAAATTTGTAATAGTGTGCTTTTTCCAGCACCAGAAGCGCCTACTACGGACACCACCTCGCCTGTCTCAACTCTAAGATCGATTCCTTTGAGGACTTGTAATTCTCCGTAAGATTTTATGATGTTGGTCGCTTGCAGCATGTATGATCCGTTGTGCAGCAAATATAAGAGTCAGGAGTCGAGAACCAAGAAACGAGATTCAAGATTTCTTCATTTCCTACGAGAGTAAGAAAAAAGGGCATAAAAAAAGGCTGCCACTAGAGCAACCCTTTTAATCCACCTGTATTATCCCATTATTTTTAAGCCATTAAGCTGACTGTTTTTCTTCTCCAAGTACTTTGATCTCTGGTATCTCTAAAAAATTGAATTCCATGTCGAAGAAACTACTCAAGTCTTCACCTGCTTCTTTCATGTCTTCGTCTCCATCTTCGAAGTACCAATTGATTATTACCTTCTTTCCCATTTCATCTATTTTAGACAGTTTCTTCATGAATACATATAAGCATTTTGAAGTACTGGTGTTGAAATATTCAAACGCCAAGTTTGCTGTCATAGAAGTAGTGCCACTTTCGGCATACTTATCTAAGCTTTCTAGGACATAATTATAAAATGCCAGCGGATTTTCAGGACTCGACTTCCCCCTCATGTCAAAAATCCCTTTGCTAGGATTGAAGTAAATTGAGGGTGTCACGCGTGACGATCTTATAAAATAACCTTTCATAGCTTTTCGTTTAGATTGAAAACTGGTCAAATAAACGGCAGCTAACTGCTGTTGCGATTAACTACAATTCAAAAGTAGAATAGAAAATTCCTGAAAAAAATAGAGGTTTTGCTTAATTAGATTTTTAGGAGATTTGAACACTGAAAACTCAATAATTTAGCCATTTAAGAAGTTTACTATTGGATTTTACCATGATTCAATAGTAAAATTGATTCCCGCATCCTCAGATGCCCTAAACGTAAACCCGAGTGTTTGCCTAGCAGGCAATTAAGTAAAGCTCCTACATTTAAGAGAATCCCCTAGTGCTTTGCGGAAAATGACGGTATTAATCCAGTTCTATGATTTTTTCACGAATGGCATATTTCACTAATTGAGCCGTACTCTTGAGCGCGAGCTTCTGCATGATGTGATTTCTATGAGCATCTACCGTACGAATACTTATAAATAGCTTGTCTGCTATCTCGCGATTGGACAGCCCTGAGGCGATTTGCCTAAGCACCTCAACTTCTCGCTTACTTAAGTCTTTGTTTTCATTGGCTACTCGCTCTCCTTTACTCTGGTTGTAGAAGCCTTTGAATATAACCTGAGAGATTTTTTGTCCGAAGTACTGCTCACCCTGCATTACTTTTCTGATAGCTTCAGCCAAAATGTCTTTTTTAGTGTCCTTGGCCAAGTATCCTGCCACACCAGCTTTGATAGCTTCAGAGATATGATCTTGAGTCACCTCCATAGATAGGATGATGATTTTGACCCCTTCATGATCAGTACCTATTTTTTTTGCCGTTTCTATACCATTCATCCCTGGCATATTGATATCGAGCAATACAACATCAGGTTCCATTTCGGCAATTTTCTTCAAGGCTTCTTCACCGCTTTCGGCTTCTCCTATGATATTGAAATCTTCATAAATAGATAGCATCGTAATGACCCCCTCTCTAACTAAAGAATGATCATCGACTACGAGTATAGATATGTTTGACATGGCGGTTTATTTGTTTATTGGAAACCAAGATTTAACAACTGTTCCTTGGTTTGGCACTGAAGTTATCTCAAAATGTCCGTTTTGCAAAGATGTTCTTTCTTTCATATTTTTAATACCATTCCATTTAATTTCTGTCTCAAAGCCTACTCCATCATCCTTCACTTCTAGGACAATGTTTTGGTCTACGGGCTCAATACGCACAGAAACATGCTCCGCTTTGGCATATTTAATTACGTTGCTAATCGCTTCTTGTGCGATCCTATAAATGGTATTGGAGAGCTCCATGTCGTAATCTTCTGGAATATCAATGACATAATCAACCTCAAACTCTCCCATATTTTCTATTTCCTCCATCAGATAATGCATGGTCTTACTTAAACCAAATTCCTCCAAGTGGCGGTTAGATAAATTTCTTGATACGCGTCGTACTTCTTCTATGGTAGTAGCTAGCAAATCCTCTACTTCGTCTTTTTTTCTAGTGAGCTCTTCTTCTGAATTAGCTTCCAGAGAAGCAAGTTTAAATTTGGCTGCTACCAGCATTTGACCAATGCCATCATGAATATCTCTAGCCATGCGACTGCGCTCAAATTGCTGTGCATTAAAAATAGACTTGCTAATCTCCCGCTGCTCGGTAATGTCCTGAACTACTCCCAACACAGAGGCTATCCTCCCTTGATGGCGAGACGTGACATTGCCCGTATTTCTTACTATTTTGGTGACGCCTCCTTGCAAGACAATGCGGTGTTCTATATCGAAAAAGTTTTTTCCACCAGCCAACATTTCCTTGAAATATGGCTTATCATGGTCATGCATAGTCTTTCTAATCAATTGAAAAACAGACTCTTCACTGTTTTCTGGCAGTTCAAAAATTCGCCTAAACTCGGCAGATATTACGAATGAATTTCCTTTGGCAATCCACTCATAACTACCCACATGAGCGACGGATTCCGCATTTTCGAGAATGGATTGATTCTTTTTAAGCTGCTCTTCGTAAACTTTTTTTTCGGTAATATCTAGTAGTGTGCCTGATGCTCTGAGCGGTTCACCTTTGTGCGACCGTCTAATTATTTTACCTCTAGCCAGCACCCACTTTACCGCACCTGTTTTGTTGCGGACATAGAACTCTTGATCAAAAAATGGCATGTTGCCTGCTATATGCTCTTTCATAGCAGCTACCACATATTCTTGCTCATCAGTGTCATATTTTTGAAAATACTTAAAGTCTTGTATGGCATCTTCTTGATCAAAACCCAGAATCTCTAAGCTCTTATTATTATACACTATGGCATTGGACATAAAATCTAGATCCCATATCCCCAAATCAGTGCCTTCTAGCGCCAGTTCTAGTCTTTCTTTGCTCAAGATCAATTCGTGCTCAGCAGATTTCTTTTCTCTTGTCACTTTTTGTTCATTGAGCGCACGCTCGATGACTATGGGCAGACGAGACAAGCTATCTTTAGACACTAAATCTGTGACTCCAAGCTTAAGTGCCTCTACAGCATTCTCTTCCCCTATAATGCCTGAGACAATGATGAAAGGAAGGTTGATTTCTTTCACCAGATTAAATGCGTCGATAGCACTACAAGCGGGCAGGTTATAATCCGATAAAACTACGTGTGGCAGGAAATCAAAAAGCTTGAATTTGAAATCTTTCAAATTGTCTACCCGATAAAATTCATACTGAAACCCTGCTCGCTTGAGCTCATAGAGTGCTAAATCCGCATCCTCCTCTACATCTTCTAAGATCAGAATATTTAGTTTGGTGTCTCTCAATTTGTAATTCAAACGGAAGGGGTGGTATTAGTGACTAGCCAATAGAAGCCTACCTCGGCTATCGCTTTGGCGAAATTTTCAAATTCTACAGGTTTTACAATGTAACTGTTTACGCCCAAATTATAGGTTTTTACTACGTCTTGTTCCTCTTTGGATGAAGTTAATACTACGACAGGTATTTTCTTTGTCAGTTCATTATTGCGGATTTCTTCAAGGACTTCCATTCCATCTATTTTGGGCAATTTCAAATCTAAAAAAACAACTCTTGGTAGTTTTTTTGGATCTCGAGAAGCGTATGTTCCTTTGGCTAGCAAATAATCCAATGCTTCTACTCCATCCTTTAGCCAAATCAGCTTATTGGCCAAGTTATGTTTTTTTAATGACCGAATGGTAATCTCAGCATCGTTTGGATTGTCTTCTACTAAAACTATATCAGCCATTTCAAGATCGTTCATGCTCATTATTTATTTAATCAAGTGTTGAATATACTCAACTCGATTTTATTCTACAATTTTTGATTTCTATTTGGGTAAGGTGAAATAAAAAGTAGCCCCTTTTCCTTCTTCACTTTCAGCCCAGACTTTACCATGATGCTTCATCATTACCTTCTGTACAATGGCGAGCCCTACACCTGTGCCTTTAAACTCCTCATCGGTATGCAAGCGCTGAAAGACGCCAAATATCTTATTATAATAAGCCATATTAAAACCTACACCATTATCCTTCACAAAAAACTCAAGGTGATCTTCTCTATCTACAGCTCCTATTTCAATTTTCGGCGCTGCTACTTTACTACTAAACTTGACTGCATTGCCTATCAAGTTGGAATAGACCTGTTTCATGAGTATTTTCTCCCCTTTGGCCTCAGGCAGATGGTCAATTTGAAATATATTGGGATTGAGATCTTGCTCGCCTATGACATTTCGCACAACCTTATTGAGGTCTAAGGGTTTGAACTCTGCCACTTTACGAGTAATTCTAGAGAAAGTAAGTAAATCATCTATCAATGTGGCCATCTTTCCACTGTTTTTGATAATGACGTTGAGAAGTCTTTTGCTCTCCTCGCTAAACTCATCTTCATGGTCTTCTAAAATAATTTTAGAAAACCCATCTATTGCACGCAATGGCGCTCGCAAATCATGCGACACTGAATAGCTAAAGGCTTCTAATTCTTTGTTGGCCTCCTCCATTTTGTCGACTTGTATTTCCAACGCCTGATTCAGGTTAGTGATTTTTTCTTCGTTGGCTTTTCTGTTGGTAATATCATCGATGATCATCACCGTAAACAGCATAGCACCATACTCATCGCGAATAGCTGAGACTGTTTTATTGATGTATATATGCCTGCCACTTTTGGATATTTTTCGCTTTTCTATGACATAGTGGTCTAAATCTCCTAGAATTATCCTTTCATACTGACTAATATCCTCCCCCACTTCATCTAAATCCCCAAAGCTAGAAATAGAATAAAAGGTTTCCCCTCGCATTTCGTTTTCCGTGTGTTCAAACAAGGTCTGTAATGCTCTATTGGCCATCATTACCTTGCCTTCCATATCGCACACACAGATTCCCACATTGGCATAGTCATATATGCTCTTAAATCGCTTTTCGCTAAATTGCAATGCCTTATCTGTCTCTGCTTGATGGTCTCTCCATACTTTCATATTGAGCAGGTGGCTAATATTAATAGCCATCAATTCGATGATTTCAAGATCATAATCTTCAAACCGATTTCTAAGAGATGCTTCTGCTGAAAACAAGAGTACGCCATACTTGGCATTGTTGACGATAAGCGATGAAGCAATAAAAAATGGTGGCGTTGTATCCGTTATTTTTTCCTGATCAAGGTTCGTTATCTGACCTGCTCGATAAACCGAGCGTCCAGTCTGAAAGGCTTCATTCACGATCAGCTTACTCTTCTCTAGCGTCTTTTTGGCTTGATACTCTGCCGCTATGGTTTCATTACAATTTCTAACCAAATGATCCTCTCCTTGTATCTCTACAATCAACCCCGTCTGCATTCCCAACAACTCCGTACCAGAATTAAGGTAATCTTTGAGTACATCGTCAAGATTAGAATCATGCCTCAGGTTCAATCGATGGAGTTCTCGAAGCCCCTTACTAAACTCTCCTATCTTATCTTCTTTGAGGTCATAATTTGTTTTGAGTATCGATACCAAAGACAAATTAACTAGCGAAAGAAGCAAAAAATCCCAAGATGATTTAGTATTTACTCCCCAGAGGGGAAGGTCTGGGAAATAAACATCACACAGCACTAAAATCAACTGAGTAACACCAAAAACCATGGCTAATCTCGCCCTGTACTGTTTTGGTGAAATAAGAATCAATACAAACGAGACTGTAAAAAAGACCATTCCTCCACTTTGCAGTCCTCCTGTTTTGAACCATAAAAAAACCGCAAGCACGTACATGAATAATAACCAAGGCAAAATCAAAGGCTGCAACCTAACCATTTGATTTCTAACACTCCAGACCCACCCGGTAAAGCCTATCCCCAAGATATAACCGATTACTGTCCAGTATTCGCCCAAGTATATCCTATAAGCGATGGCATAACATAGCATGATCATTACATACACCAATGTGGCACGCAAAATTCTATGTTCGAGAGAGCCTTCTTTCAAAAGATAAGATCGTTAAGTTTGTATTCACTCAAAGTGATTAAAGCACCTCTAATCTATTAGAATAATTAGAAAGATTACAAGACAATAGCGCAAAAGAATACGACGGCTTGAAAATACGACGGTATTGCTGTAGCTTCGCACAAAATTTAAGGATATGAACATTCACGAATATCAAGCAAAAGAAATACTCAAAGGATACGGAGTCACTATACAAGAAGGTATAGTAGCTGAAACTCCTGAAGAAGCACAAGCTGCTGCAAAGAAACTGAATGCCGAAACGGGCACAGAGTGGTATGTGGTAAAAGCACAAATCCACGCTGGAGGTAGAGGAAAAGGCAAAGTAAACGAAACCGGATCTCACGGCGTAGTACTAGCCAAAAGCCTTGACGAAGTACCTCAAAAAGCTGGCGATATTCTGAAAGGCACCTTGGTGACTCACCAAACTGGCCCTGAAGGCAAAGTGGTAAACAAGGTCTTGATCGCACAGGATGTATACTATCCAGGAGAATCTGAGCCTAGCGAATACTATTTGGGCATCTTGCTAGACAGAGCCAAAGGCTGCAATGTAATCATGGCCTCTACCGAAGGTGGAATGGACATCGAAACAGTAGCGGACGAAACTCCAGAAAAAATCATAAAAGAATGGATCGACCCTACGGTAGGTCTTCAGGCATTCCAAGCTAGAAAAGTAGCTTTTGCTCTAGGACTCGAAGGTGAAGCATTCAAAGGTATGGTGAAATTTATCTTTGCGCTATACAAAGCCTACGAAGCTACTGATTCATCGATGTTTGAGATCAATCCCGTCTTGAAAACATCTGACAACAAAATATTGGCAGTAGATGCTAAAGTAGACATCGACGACAACGCTTTGTACAGACACAAAGACATCGCAGAATTAAGAGATTATTCTGAAGAAGATCCTGCTGAAGTAGAAGCGGCTAAGTCTGGTCTAAACTATGTGAAGCTCGACGGTAACGTTGGCTGTATGGTGAATGGTGCAGGATTGGCTATGGCCACTATGGATATTATAAAATTGTCTGGAGGCGAACCTGCCAACTTCCTTGACGTAGGAGGATCAGCCAATGCGCAAACCGTAGAAGCAGGCTTCAGAATCATCATGCAAGACCCTAACGTAAAAGCAATCTTGATCAACATCTTCGGTGGTATCGTAAGATGTGATAGAGTGGCTAGCGGCGTAGTAGAGGCTTATAAAAACATTGGAGAAATCAATATTCCAATCATCGTAAGACTACAGGGGACCAATGCAGAAGAAGGTGCTAAAATCATCGAAGAGTCAGGTTTGAAAGTTTACTCTGCGATTGTATTGAAAGATGCAGCTGCTAAGGTTAAAGAATTGATATAAAGCAATACTGAGTATGATGCATAGACAACCGCCTCATACATCATACTCAGTAAAAATGCACACGTAGTTCAACTGGATAGAATATCGGATTTCGGCTCCGAGGGTTGAGGGTTCGAATCCTTCCGTGTGCACAAAGAGACCGCTATGACTAGCGGTCTCTTTGTATTTATACTCTTTCAGAAAGGGTAAAGCAATCAATACTAGGTTTCTCTATTTTCACCTTAAAAGTAAATAGCCAATGAATTTCTAGTCCAAGAGGATTGAATCATTCTCTCATAAACTATAATTATTATACTTTTGCAGTCCATTTATCTAACATCCTTATGACCAAGTATAAAACCAGGGAAGAAATAGAGCTCATTAGAGAAAGTGCCCTCATTGTCTCCAAGACACTGGGACTCATGGCATCTAAAATCCAACCAGGAATAACTCCCCTGCAGCTTGATGCTTGGGCAGAAGAATTCATCAGAGACCAAGGTGCTGTACCAGGTTTCTTAGGACTGTACGACTACCCCAATACGATCATTACCTCTGTCAATGAGCAAGTGGTACATGGTATCCCCACAGATCGACCACTAGAAAGTGGCGATGTGGTAGGTGTAGATATCGGAGCATTCAAAAATGGATTTTATGGAGACCATGCGTATACATTCGAAGTAGGAGAAGTAGATCCCAAAACAAAAAAACTACTAGAAGTAACCAAAGAATGTCTTGACCTAGGCATCGCACAAGTGAAAAAAGGCAACCGAATGGGCGACTTGAGTTTTGCCATTCAGCAACATGCCGAAAACAACGGCTATGGAGTAGTACGTGAGCTCGTAGGCCATGGGCTAGGAAGAGAAATGCACGAATCTCCAGAAGTACCCAACTTTGGGAAACGTGGCAGAGGTCCCCTATTCAAAGATGGGCTTGTCATAGCAATAGAGCCAATGATCAACATGGGCACTAAAAATGTAAAACAACTCTCTGATGGATGGACCATTATCACAGCCGACAAATTGCCCTCTGCACATTTCGAACACAATGTGGCGATGATCGATGGCAAGGCAGAAGTATTGTCTACATTTTCCTATATCGAAGAGGAACTAGCCAAGGTGAATGCCTAAGACACAACCCTTTGACTCTCATATTTTTTAATTGTTGAGTTCAAGTCCTATTTTTTTTCTTATCTTTAAAATGTGAATATTTATACTTTTAAAAGAATATTATGAATCAACCCGATGCGTCTTTAGTAGAGCTATTGCATAATGCTCAATACCTCGCTAAATTTTCAGCACTTATACTTGTCAGCGGATCACTTATTGGTTATCTATTCTACTTTGGTGTTATACAGGTTATCACTGGAAGATCTACCAAGTATCGATTTAGAGCCAAAAATGAGATCAATGTATTGTGGACAGCTTCTCTTGGTATAGTAGTAGCAGGATCCATTTTCATTTCTGCCATCCTAATCAAGGATCGAGATTTGACTAATGCACTAGCACTAAGTATGAAATTGATTTTGCCTTTAGGCTTTGGCTTTTTGGTAGGATCTGCCATCAATACTTACCTTCGGATCTACTACCCATCTATCCTAGAAGATAAACTGGCGAAAATCCGATTTAAGCAAAGAAAATCTCCACACAATGGCCAACCAATGAGATTGCTCAACGAAGAAGAGGAAGATGCATATCTAACACGTGAAATGATTCACGAAGAAGAACTGAATCACTTTGACTATGACGTATGGTTGGACGAAGCTACTAAAGTAACCATCATTGAAAAGTATGTAGGAAACCCTAACAAGCTTTGCCCTAGCTGTAAATTCCAAACGTTGAGATTAGAAAGCGAAGAAGAAGAAGGCAATCACACCACTCAAAAGTACAGGTGTACGTACTGTGGAAACAAAGAAACTGAGGTTATCGAAAACAACTAATCGAGCTGACCAAAAAATTAAAAAAGGTTCTGAATCAATGATTCAGAACCTTTTTTTGTTGAGTTTAATCTAGCACTTCCCCCTTTACGGTCAAAACAATAGGGCCACTGTCTGTATTGGCATTCACCGTTACCGTCTTGGAAAAGACACCTGCCTTAGCAGCATTGTAAGTAGCACGGACTTCACCATATTCTCCTGGCAAAATTTCTCCTTGGCTATACTCTGCTACCGTACATCCACACGACCCTTTCGCCGATACGATGACTAAAGGTGCATTACCTGTATTCTCGAATTTGAAATTGGCCTGAACTGGCACATTCCGTTCGATACGACCAAAATCATATTCGGTCAGACTCCAAGACATCACTGCGCCCATAGTTTTAGGTGCTACAGATGCAAAAGAAAGAGAGGTGAAGGCTGCTGCCAACGTGAGAATTGAAAGATACTTTTTCATACTATTATTGTTTAAGTTTAAAAAAATTACCCTTCAAAGATGAAAATCAACCTTTATAAGCCTTGTTAATAGATTCCTATCAATTGTTAATGGAATGTTAAAGTCGGCAGAATCGATCGACATATGAATTATTATGAAGTCATTTGACTAAGCAATTGAAGTCATGAATAGAAAAACTTTTCATTTGGTCGTGTTTTTAGCCACCATTTCTATCAGTGGTATTTTATTTATTCAAATTTTTTGGATGGGCAAAGCTTTTGACCTGAGCAACAAACAATTTGAACACAATGTCAACTTGGCCTTACTCAATGTAACTAGCAAGCTCTGTGAAATCAATCAAAATGAAATACTCCCTGATCCCATCGAGCAATTGTCGTCCAATTATTTTATCGTCAACCTCAATAATAAAATAGCTCCCGAACTATTAGAATCCGTTCTCAAAAACGAATTCCAGAAAAGAGAAATAACAGAAGATTTTGAATACGGCGTGTTTGACTGTACTAACAAAGAGATGGTCTATGGCCGATACATCAACCTCAAAACCAACACCTACGCATCGCCAGCGTCTTCTATCTTCCCAAAACTCAACAAAGATGCCTACTACTTTGGGGTCTATTTTCCAAACAAGACCTCTACACTGGTTGGTGAAATGTGGATCTGGGGGTTTTCTTCTTTAGTTCTGGTAGTAGTGGTTGTGTTTTTCGGCTATACGCTCAGTGTTATTTTCAGACAAAAAAAACTATCCGATATTCAAAAAGATTTCATCAACAACATGACACATGAGTTTAAAACGCCCATCTCTACCATAGCCCTGTCGTCGGGTGTGCTACAATCGCCAGAGATCATGCACCAGCCTGAGCGACTGACACAATATGCCCAAATTATTAAAAAAGAAGCCTCCCGACTGCAAAACCAAGTAGATCGCGTATTGCAAATGGCCACCGTGGAAAAAGACACTATAAGTCTAACCAAACAAGAAATAGACCTCAATGAACTCTTAATACAGTGTATTCAAAGCGCCCAACTCAACCTAATACAAGGCGGAGAGATCAGGTTCGATCAGCAAACAACACCAGCCCTACTACAAGCAGACAAAGTGCATCTCACCAACATCATTTATAATCTGCTCGACAATGCCATAAAATATAATGAAACCATACCCAAAGTAGTCGTAAGCACCAGTAGTAATACTAAAACCCTAGTTCTGACGATTCGTGACAACGGCAAAGGCATCGACAAAAAAGATCAAGAATTGGTATTCAAAAAATTCTATCGTGTGCCCACTGGCAATGTGCACAATGTGAAGGGCTTTGGCTTAGGGCTCTACTATGTAAAAATGATGGTAGATGCACACCACGGCAAAATAGCCATAGACAGCTCACCCGAAGGCACTACATTCTCTATACAATTTCCTATACGATCATGAACAAACGCATACTCTTGGTAGAAGACGACGAAAGCCTTGGCTTTGTAATCAAAGACAGTCTAGAAAATAAATCATATCAAGTCACATTGTGTACAGATGGCGAGCAAGGGCTTGAGACATTCGGTTCCCAGTCGTTCGACCTTTGCTTGCTGGATGTGATGCTGCCTAGGCTCGATGGGTTTTCCTTGGCAGAAAAAATCCGAGTCAAGAGTAAACTGGTACCCATCATTTTCCTCACAGCCAAAGGCATGCAAGAAGATAAACTCGCTGGGTTCAAACTCGGAGGCGACGACTACATGACCAAACCTTTTTCGATGGAAGAGCTGATCTATCGGATTGAAGTTTTTTTGCGTCGAGGGAGCTCCCTACCCAAAGAAGAAACTGCTCACCTCTTGGGAAATTATCGTTTTGACCTTAATAGCCTAACACTTACGACTCAAGAGCATTCACAAAAGCTGACTCGACGAGAAGCCGAAATCCTTCAATACCTTTCGGACAGAAAAGACACCCTCGTAAAACGCGAAGAATTGCTCCTAGCACTCTGGGGCGACGACGACTATTTCAAAGGCCGAAGCCTCGACGTATTCATCTCAAAGCTCAGAAAATACTTAAAAGAAGATCACACCGTGGATATAGAAAATTATCACGGCGTAGGCTTTAAACTCGTCGTTCATGGCTAATTACTACAGATTTTATTCAAACAGAATATATTCCTTCTTTAGCTGCTTAATCATATCGGCCGCCATAGATTCCAAATCATACATGGGTTTCCAGCCCCAATCGGATCGTGCAGGACTATCATCTATGCTTTGTGGCCAGCTCGAAGCGATCTGCTGACGAAAATCTGGTGCATACGATATAGTAAAATCAGGATATGTTTTTTGAATGACTGCCGCTATTTCTTTGGGCGAAAAACTCATCCCCGCCAAGTTGTACGACATACGCGTTTTGATGCTTTCCGCAGGTGCTTGCATCAATGCAATAGTCGCTCGAATAGCATCCTCCATATATATCATAGGCAAAGTAGTGTCTGCCTCCAAAAAACAAGTATAATGCGTCCCTTCTACTGCTCGATGAAAAATATCAACGGCATAATCTGTCGTACCTCCTCCTGGCAAAGACTGATAGCCAATCACCCCAGGATACCTAAGTGAACGCACATCTAGCCCATACTTCTGAAAGTAATACTGTGCCCAATTCTCACCTGCTGCCTTGCTCATACCATAGACTGTCGAAGGATTGAGAAAAGAAGCCTGAGGGGTGTTTTGCTTCACCACCTCGCTACCAAACACGGCGATAGAACTTGGGTAAAATACTTTTTTGACCCCATTGAGTCTGGATACCTCCAGCACATTGAAAAGTGTTTTCATATTCATATCCCATGTGCCCAGAGGATTCTTTTCTCCATTAGCCGAAAGGATAGCCGCCAAATGATAAATCTCTTCTACTTGATACTGCTGCACAACCTCTTCGATACGCTGATAATCTGTGGCATCGATGAGTTCGAAATGTCCAGTAAAAGATCCATTGTTTCGTAGATCCGAGGCAATGACTTGGTCTTCGCCATACCATTCCTTCAACTGGTTAGTCAGCACGGTGCCCAGCTGTCCGCCAGCACCAATAATTAGGATACGTCCCATGATTGTTAAATTTTTGGGTTAATGTTCAACACTCATATTCTATACAATTTTAGGACATATCTATATATAATAGAATATCCACCATAATAATAGCTGCTATATACTGATTACCACACATTTATTACTTTTACAGCAATGTATCAGCATGACAAAAAGCAAAACTTACGGCAGGATGGATGAAATAGACAAGAACATATTAAGGATACTCCAAAAGGACGCCAAGATAACGGCCAAAGAAATTGCGACCACACTAAAGCTGACCATTTCCCCTGTCTACGAGCGTATCCGAAGACTAGAAAAAGACGGCTATATCAAAAGGTATGCTGCAATCCTAGACAAAGAGCTGATCGGCAGGTCTGTAACGGGACTCTGTCAGGTATCCATGCAGTACCACAATGCAGCTTTTATCGACAACTTCGAAAAGCAGATCCAAGCCTTAGAAGAAGTACAGGAGTGCTACCATATGGCGGGTCAGGTAGATTTTATTCTAAAAATCAATGTAAAAAGCCTAGAGGACTATCATGAATTTGTGAGATATAAACTGTCCAAGATCGAAAACATCGGCGTACTCAATACCACCTTTGTATTGAAGGAAATCAAACATACTTCGGAGTATTATATTTGATTAAAAGCTTCTTAAATCAACAGGCGCACAAACGCTTTAATTTGAAATAAAAGGGCGTATGAATTGTGATAATATTTATATATTGAGAATTATAATACTTGATTTTCAACCAGCTTTCACCATTTCATGATCAAAATTCTTAATAAAACTCGCCATTTATTTACCCTTCCATTTCATAACGAAAACGCTAAAGCAGATCTCTCAAACAGCCTGCAACAAGCCATTGACACTGGGTGGGCACATATAGAATTCTATCCCGATGGCACCATCATCTATGCCAATAACATATTTCTAAACGCCACAGGGTACACGTACTCAGAACTTCAAGGCCAACACCATCGCATGCTTTGCTCCGAAAAGTACACCCAAACCAATGAATACAAAGATTTTTGGATCAATTTGTCTATGGGAAATATACATACTGGCGAATTTAAACGGCTCCATAAAAATGGACATGAAATTTGGCTTAATGCTTCGTATACACCCGTCAAAAATACGGATGGACAAGTCACAAAAATTGTAAAAATAGCTTCCGATATCACCGACATGGTGAATACTAGAAAAAAAGCACAATGGGTACAGGCTGCTGTTGATTCAGGGTGGGCAACCATTGAATTTGATATCAATGGCATTGTGATTGATGCCAACGAAAATTTTCTCCATCATTTCGGCTATTCAAAACAAGAAATCATAGGCAACCATCACCGAATGTTTTGTCAACCTGAATACACACAGTCTGAAGAATACGATCAATTTTGGATACAACTCAAAAAAGGGGATATCAGCTCAGGGGAATTCGAACGCATTAAAAAATCAGGAGAAATTATCTGGATTTATGCCTCATACACCCCTATAAGAAACGAGCAAGGCAAGGTCGTTAAAGTCTATAAAATGGCCTCTGACGTAACTGAAAAAGTCAAGGCCCAGCAACAATTGGAATTGGTCATGACCAGTGTCCAGCAATTGGCAGAAAGTGTATCCTCTGCATCCTCCAAAATCACAGAAAGGAGTACTGACCTCAAAAACACAATTATAGAAACCGCAACCTCGATTAGTCAAATAGCTGAAGGTGCGAGTGATCAATCTCGGCAAGTAGATGAAATCTCCGTTTTTCTTGAAGAATTACTTCGCTCTGCCGAACAAATGTCTTCGTTGGCAAAAACCATAAACAAAGACATAAGTGCTGCACAAAATAATACACGTTCTGGTGTCGAAAAATTACAAGTCATGATAGAAACCATGCGAGATATAGACACCAATACTAAAATCACGTCGCAGTCTGTTCAACGTTTAACAGAGAAATCTATAGAAATCGAAAAAGCTTTAAGAGTAATCTCAGACATCTCTTCACAAACCAATTTGCTATCGCTCAATGCCGCCATAGAAGCAGCTAGCGCAGGAGAATCTGGTAGAGGGTTTGCCGTAGTAGCAGAAGAAATCAGAAAACTCGCAGAAGGGTCTCGCACCAGTGCTAGAGAAATAGAAACTGTAATAAAAGAAGTGCAAGCTGATATCAGCAGTGCTCAACAATGCATCCAGAAAATGGAGCAGAGTGTTGCCTCTGGTCAATTGGCCAGTAACGAGACCAAAACCGTCTTCGACACCATCGACACCAGTATCTCAGCGACCTTCTCTAAATGCATAGAAATAGATGGGTCTAGCAACAAACAACAACAAGATATTGCTAAAAGCGTGCAGTCAATAGAACGCATCGTGGTAGTAACAGAGCAAACCACCTCTAGCATTGAGGAGGTCGCCACATCGTCTCGCACAATAGATCAAGAGATGACAAATATCAATGAGCAAAGTGCTCAGCTAGACCAAGATGCTGCTCAAATGCTAAAACTTATTACGAGAACTTAACTCATCATTATAGCGATAACAAAAAAATGGAGAGGCTAAAAGTCTCCTCCACCCATGTCTCCCCCATTTTCTTCACGCTCGCCACGAGACCTGGTTTTGTTCTGATTGATCCTATAGGCAAATGATACGCCTGCCTGACGAGAGCGCCCTTGAAATTCTTTCTCTTCTATGAAATTGTCTGAAAAGGTAGTGCCTCGGTATTTGCGAGAGTTAAAAAGATCCTTAACAAAGAAGGTCAACGTCCCGTTGCCTTTTAAGATATCCATATTGCTCCCTAGATCCACGCCATACATCGACTTGCGCTTGCCTTGGGTAGTTTTCTCTGGCGCATTGTAGAACCCACTGACCTGCAGATTGACTTTCCCTATCTTGAACTTGTTGTTCAATCTGAAATTTGCCGTATAGGTATCTCTTTTCAATTCAATGTCTTTGTACGCCCCCTCAGTGATCACCCGATAAAAATTTGCATTACCATTTACATTGTACCAGTCGGTAGGATCTACGCTAAAATTGTATTCTATACCATAGGCATTGCTCGTGCCTATATTGTATGGCGTGGATATCGTGGTGTATCCGTCGTCCGAAGTAGAAATCCGCTCGATGACTCCCTCTGTGCGTCTGTAATACCCCCCAAGATATATGGATGCTTTCTCCAGATTGTAGAGCCAGCCCAGTTCGTATGAATCTGAGTATTCTGGGTTAAGGTCTTCATTTCCTGTTCTTATATTTCTAGGGTCGGTAAACGAAGAGAAGGGGCTTAGATATCGATAGTTAGGCCGAGAAATCCGTCGGCTATAGCTGGCTTGCACCGACTTCTCATTGTTAAACTTATAAGAAACAAAAACACTTGGAAAGAGGTTGAAGTAATTTTTCTCAGCAGATTGATCCGTTTCTCTTTGGTAGGTGTCAATCAGCGTTTGCTCTGCTCGTAGTCCTGCCTGATAACCCCACTGATCCATTTTTTGTTCGTAGATGGCATATACGGCATGAACGCTCTCGCTATACGAGAACCGGTTAGAATAATTTTGATAGGGAGACCATACGCCCTGATCATCTACCTGTTCCACGAGATATTCGTTGGTGATCTCTCTAATAGAACCCCGATAACCTGTTTCTATTTTTTTACCCTCAGCAAAAGGGTTCACATAGTCCAGTTGCATCAAAATGTTTTTATCCCCTTGCTCATTGAGAGATCGCTGATAACTGATTTGGTCGCCATCCGTCACCAGATTGGCCGAATCTATACTCGACTGCTCGACTTCATTATTTTTTCGGAATTGAAAATCTGCGGTCAGTTCATGCCCTTCTCCTTCCATAATCCGACGATAGCTCAGCTGATATTCGTAAGTGTCGTCGCTCTCTTTTTCAAAGTCTTTTCTATAAGTATTTGATAGCAAATTATCATTTACATCCCAATCATAATACGTAAGGTTTGTGATGTTTTCTTCATCACCAATTCTGATCAAACCTGAAGCCGTCAGTATATTGTTTTCATTGAAATAATAATCCGTACCTAATCGATAGGTGTGCGACACATCACTTCTGGTACGGTCGTTGTCGATATGCGTCACGATGGTGTCCGCATCAAAAGCTACCCGATCAGTGAATCCTCCTCCAGGATTTTCTCTATAGCCGATACCATAGCTACCGAAAACATTGAACTTGCCAGCTCGATAATTCAAACTACCCGAAAATCCATAATTGGCTGGATAGCCCAGGGTCGTCGTAAAAGAGCCATTGAGACCTTTTTCACGTTCCTTTTTCAAAATGATATTGATAATCCCCGCGCTACCTTCGGCGTCGTACCTGGCAGACGGGTTGGTGATCACCTCAATGCGTTCGATCAAATTGCCCTGCAATTGGCGCAAGCCATTAGCATCACTGATACCCACTAAACCAGATGGTTTTCCGTTGACTAATATCCTTACATTATTACTTCCTCTCAGGCTTATATTGCCCTCCACATCCACAGCTACCGACGGCAGATTGTCCATGATTTCCGAAGCATTAGCTCCAATATTGCTCAGGTTTTCACTGACGTTAAATACTCGTTTGTCCAGCTCTAGTTGCATCTGATCTCGCTTGCCTGCTACTACTACTTCTTCGAGGGTTTCTGCATTGGGAGCCAGAGAGATCTTACCCAAGTCAACTGCTTTTTGATTTCGACCGAGTTCTAAATTATGAATGTATTTTTCTGCATAAGAAATGTATTGCAATCTCAGGTAATATTTGCCCGCTTCGGGTGAAAGACTAAAGACGCCCTTGTCATTAGTGATGGCTCCATCCGCGAGCGTGCTATCGCTGAGCTGAAAAAGACTAGCAGAAGCATAAGCCAAAGGTTCACCACTTTCCTGATCGATCAATTGTCCCGTGATCGTATACGGGTTTCCTTCCGCCATATTCGGCTGTGCCAAAAGCATAGTGGAAAACAAAATAAAGTATAAAAGCGTCGAAAGTATTTTGTACATCATAATCAAACCATTGAATTAAGTACAAAGAAACGAGATGTATTGTGCAAGGCTGCAATTATTCTGTAAACAACAATTCTTTACCGTCGAACGACAATTTGCGCCAAAAATCTACTGCAAAACGGTTGATCAACCTAGTATTTATGTCGTTTACCCAAAATCATTATCATGTACTTGCACTACTCTATATATTTGACAGATGCGATTAATCAACAAACCACTAAAGATCAGCCTATCAGAAGTCATCTTCCAACTGGTTCTCCACTTGGTGGTATTCGTCTTTTATGCTTATAGTCGTCACAACCCACAATTCGAAGTTTATGAAATCATTTCATTTCTGAATTATATGATGGGAGGACTCATCATCAACTACTGGCTTCTACCCTCATACCTCTACGCCAAAAAATACCTGCCCTTTTTTCTGTACTTCATAGTAGTAGTAGCCGTGGTGATTCTCATAGAAGAAGGCATCATTGAAAACATATTTTTTCCCGACACACGGGGCAAAAAAATCATCGCTCTTAGCTATAACCTGCTTCAGATACTTCCTATTCTAGGTATATTATCTGGGTTCAAATTTGCCTGGGATGCGCTAGGCAAAGAAAAAGAAATGGAAGAGCTGAGAAACACCATCAAAGAAAGCGAGTTGCAGTTTTTAAAATCACAGATCAACCCTCATTTCTTGTTCAACAACCTCAACAATATCTACGCACATGCCATCGAAAACTCTCCACAAACACCAACAATCATCTTGGAATTGTCCTCTGTACTGAGATACATGCTCTACGAATGCAAGGCCCAATACGTGCCACTCTCTAAGGAAATCGAACAGCTCAACAATTTCATCAACCTCAACAATCTACAGATCGAAGGACGTGGGGGTGTCACTTTCACCCATCAAGATTTGACCCAAGATTATCGTATCGCTCCTCTCATTCTAATGGTCTTTGTTGAAAACGCATTCAAGCACAGCTCTTCGAGCCAAACGGAAGACATTAAAATTGCAATAGACATGCAAATAATAGCCGAAGACGATTTAGTTTTTAGCTGCACCAACACCTATCTAGCAGAGACCAACACACAAGACATCAACAGTGGCATTGGCCTAGAAAACGTACGAAAAAGGCTACAGCTCCTCTACCCTGAAGCACACGAACTCACCATTTCAAGATCTAAAAATGAATATCAGGTATATTTGAAAATGAACTTGAGCAACTAAGCCTATGAACTGTATCATCATAGAAGATCAACTACCCGCCCAACGCATTCTTAAGAAATACATCAGCGATATAGGCACGTTGAACTTGGCAGGCACTTATTCGGATGCACTACAAGCCATGGACATACTAAACACACAGCCAGTCGACCTCATGTTTCTCGACATTCATTTACCTAAGATTTCTGGGATTGATTTCTTAAAATCATTATCCAATCCACCACAGGTCATTCTCACCACAGCATTTTCAGACTACGCCTTAGAAAGCTATGAATTGTCGGTAGTAGACTACCTACTCAAGCCATTTTCCTTCGAAAGATTCGTAAAGGCCGTTTCGAAAGCGACTGAAAAAAACCTATCACATGAAACACTGAGAGATTCTACTTTAAGTCAGCGGTCAGAAATTTTCATCAAATCTGGATACGAACATATCCGAATCAATCTTGCAGATGTTTATTTCATCAAGTCAGATGCTGACTACACAGAGATCCATCTCTACAACAAAAAACATCTCTCTTCAGACCCTTTGAAAAACTGGGAAGACCGACTGGAGAACTTGCCATTTTCCAGAATTCACAAGTCTTACATCGTCAATACCGAAAAAATAAAAAAAATAATAGGTAATCAAGTATATCTCAATGATGATATGATCTTACCCATAGGCAGAGCCTTCAAAGAAGTCTTGGTCAAAAAATTTATTAATTAGAATATCTCAATACCCTATTCGAATTAATATGTAATTTTAGTTTGATACAAAACTAAAAACCAAAGCAAACCATTCGATTAAGCATGCGCTATTCCTATGCCCCATCACCAATCGCCTGGATGGCTTTACGAATACAGATCAAGTACCTGTTAATTTTATTACTCCTTTCAGTAGAAGCAAATGCCCAGATCGCATATCAAAATGTTTCGAATCGAAACGTTGCCCTTGGCTCCTACGGCAGAGTAGGCGTCGATTGGTCTCTTGAAAACAACGGCACAATCGGTCGCAGACTCAACCTCAACAATATGGGAAGTATAGGTGGCCGAATGGAAGAACAGGACTATTTGGAATTGGCTCCTGCGCTACATTTCCAACCGGCAGAAGACGACAGTACGACTATATATGCCCAGATGAGATTTGCGGTCTATGCCAATAGCCAAACCAGTTTTGGCAACAGTACTACATCCAGCATAGGGGGACTCACGATCGCCATTCCTGAAATGTATGTGGAAGCACGCAACATCAATGGCAAGCCACTGAGCATGTGGATAGGCGCACGCCTCTACCGTGGGCCAGATGTACATATAGCTGACCATTTTTATTTCAACGACCACAGCAGTCAGGGGTTTGGCTTAGAGTGGAAAGGCACACGTATGATGGCTCTGTTTGTGGAATCTACCGACACTACTTCTACCGTCCCCCCTTACTTTTATCTCAATATAAAAACAGGTACTGCCAGTGCTTCTTTGAGACAGCGTATCGTGATGGCCGTTGAGCAAGATGTCACACTCTCGTCCAACGATGCCATTACCTTCTTAGGTGAGTTTCATCGTATGGCAAATGCCGACGAACGCCGAGATACTATTACGGTATCTAATGCCGTCAATTTCCCCGCAGACGTTGGGATTGTAATCGGAGCCAAATACCAACGAAATTTGCCTAGTCTACTGGAGGGGTCTTTTAACCACTTGGCCATACGCTACGGTACAGGCATCGCCAATGGTGGAGATGGCGGGCTATCCCGTACCTGGCTCACCTTTGGCGCACCAGACCTCAACAATCTCCATTTTGGCGGTGCTTATTCTTTATATCTTGTTAACCATACGGTGTTAAACTTTTCGCAAAACTATACGCTAAATGCCTACGCCATATATACCAAAAGTAAAGGCGCAGCAGATAGCGACCACATGGCCAAAAGCTACTTTGGCAAAGAAGTATTCAATCGGAAAGAAGATTTTACCATCGGTAGCCGCAACGAATTCTATATGACCAATTATTTTCACTTACTCGTCGAACTACACTACTCTCAGCGCCGTGATGGCACTAATCCTATCGCCAGCACTACCAAGTTCAGTATTGCTCCAGTATTTGTACCTACAGGTAAGCGAGACACATGGGCCAGACCACACCTCCGCTTTGTAGCATCCATTGCACGGTACAACGACTTTGCTATGAAAAGCCTATACTCACCCTACTTGCAATTTGCAGGCGAGCACCGCTGGGGGTATTACTTTGGCGTAAAAGCCGAGTGGTGGATTTTCAATTAATGAATTGTAAGAAGCTATTACCATTTATAAAAATGACTTATTACCGATGAAAACCAGACGATACTTTCTATCCAAAACACTAGTAACTCTCGCAGGAGCAGCTCTTTCTCCATCCCTTTTGACAGCCCATCATGTAGAAGAACCTCTACCACTCCCCACTCTTCAGGGCAGAAAAATATTGTTTACTTATGGCGGGTGGGCCGGTCATGACCCCGAGACCAATAAAGACTATTTCGTACCTTGGCTAGAAGAGCAAGGAGCTACAGTAGTGAGTGCTAATCATACTGCTCCATACGCCGACGAAGCCCTCATGGACACCATTGATCTCGTTATCCAATCGATCACGATGTCCAATATCACACGCGAAGAAGAAAAAGGATTACTACGTGCTATTAGCAATGGCACTGGCATGGTGGGATGGCACGGCGGCTTATGCGATTCTTTTAGAAGCAGTACAGCTTATCAATACATGACTGGAGGGCAATTTGTAGCACACCCTGGCGGCATCGTCGACTATCAAGTAGATATCGTCAATAAAAAAGATGCCATCAATCAAGGTTTGTCTTCATTCCAGATGAAGAGTGAGCAATACTATATGCATGTAGATCCCAATGTAAAAGTGCTCGCCACCACAAAATTTAGCGGTGCAAACGACCCTTGGATAGAAGGGTGTGTAGTTCCCGTGGCTTGGAAAAAAATGTTCAATAATGGCCGAGTATTTTATTCCTCATTAGGCCACGAGCTCAGCCACCTGATCGACAAACCTGATGCACTTGCCATGATCCAGAGGGGTATTACTTGGGCCAGCGCTAGTAAATATGAGCCTGTAGAAAAGTGGATTAATCCCGTATATTATTAACAAACACTAAACAGTTGAACTAGTACGAGCTACTCAGAATTGCACAAAAAAATAGCACCAATAATTCTTGGTGCTATTTGATTTTTTCATCCCTTAGTCTATTGAGTCAGGAGGATATGGCTTAGGCAGCTAGATTAGATAACACCTTCCAACACATCTTTGATCGGCACTCTTTTTCCATCCTTGAAAGCCACGATCCAAGCGTCTTTTACGCCCATCTCTCTCAAATATTTTTTGAAAGTATCCGCTTCCCAGTAATCCTTAAATAGGCCAACAGTATATTTCATTACACCATCTTTTTCATCCAATTGGAATGATGGGTTGTTTTGAGAAAACTCAGATAGATCTTTCTTTTTGAATGCTCCGATTTGAACTTTAAAAAGAACTCCTTTTTCACTAAACCCTTTCTGTGCAGCCAATGAGCCTGCTCCACCAGCAGAACTACCTTCACTAGGGCTAGCAGCTGCTTTCTTCTTGGCATCAGCTAATTCTCTTCTAAGGCTAGATACCTGATCTTGGTAATCCGAGATTTGATCGTCTTTTTCTTTGATACGATCATCTACGCCAGCTACTTCTTTCTTCAAGCTACTTAGCTGGCCTTTTAGAGATTTGTTTTCCTCTAACAGAGCTTTGTATTGCTCTGGGCTAAGCGCCTTAATTCTTTTTTTCCACTCTTTTGTTTCTTGCTTAGACATCTGTGCTTCCGCCGTTTGTGCGAAACCCACGAACATCAAAAGGGAAAAAATTGTTAGTATATTCTTCATGATTTTATGATTTAATCCTACTTATAATAACTAATGTACAAAAAAATTCAGCTAAATATAGGTCAATTTAGTCAATAATTGCACTTTTTCAAGTTTTTGAAATTGATGATTACTTTTTTAAACTACCTACCATATCTGCTGGCACTACCCATTCGTCAAATTGCTCATTCGTTAGCAATTCTAATTCTAGAGCAGCCTCTCTTAGGGTCTTCCCTTCTTTATGCGCTTTTTTAGCAATTTTAGCTGCATTTTCATAGCCAATGTGCGTATTCAGCGCCGTCACTAGCATCAAAGACTTTTCTAGCTTCTCTTCTATTACAGCATGGTTTGGTTCTATGCCTACAGCGCAATTGTCATTGAATGACTCACAAGCATCCCCGATCAATCGAGCAGAGTTTAGCAAATTGTAAATCATCATTGGCTTGAAAACATTCAATTCAAAATGACCTGTCATACCTCCCGTAGAAATCGCCACATCATTGCCAATCACCTGACAGCACACCATAGTAAGTGCTTCACACTGCGTAGGGTTTACTTTTCCTGGCATGATCGATGACCCTGGCTCATTTTCTGGAATAGTGATCTCGCCGATACCACTTCTAGGGCCAGAAGACAGCATACGAATATCATTTCCAATTTTCATTAGGCTCACGGCCAATTGCTTCAATGCACCACTAGACTCCACGATGGCGTCGTGAGCAGCAAGGGCTTCAAATTTATTTTCGGCAGTCACCAATGGCAAACCTGAGTGTTCAGCTATTTTTTTAGCTACCAACTCTGAATATCCTTCTGGAGTGTTCAATCCTGTACCTACTGCAGTACCACCCAGTGCTAATTCAGACAAATGAGGCAAGGTGTTTTTCAGCGCCTTAAGGCCAAAATTCAATTGTGCGACATAACCAGAAAATTCATGCCCCAAAGTCAAAGGAGTAGCATCCATAAAATGCGTACGTCCGATTTTTACCACGTCTTTGAAGGCCTCTACTTTTTGAGCCAGTGTATCTCTTAGTTTTTCAACTTTAGGGATGGTCGTTTCTACGAGCATCTTATAGCCAGCTATGTGCATAGCCGTTGGAAAAGTATCATTAGACGACTGTGACTTATTTACGTCATCATTAGGATGAATAGCTTTTTTGTCGTCCGTCAATGAGCCGCCATTAATCACATGTGCGCGGTTGGCTATAACTTCATTGCTGTTCATATTCGACTGTGTACCAGAGCCTGTCTGCCATACAACCAATGGAAATTGATCATCCAACTGACCGGCTAATATCTCATCACATACCTGTCCGATCAGGTCAGACTTGCTTTTGTCCATTACGCCCAATTCAGCATTAGTCTCAGCAGCCGATTTTTTTAGGATAGCGAATGCTCGAATGATTTCAAGCGGCATTTTCATGTGCTCACCACCTATTTTAAAATTCATCAACGAACGTTGTGTTTGCGCTCCCCAGTATTTTTCGGCAGGGACTTTCACCTCCCCCATTGTGTCTTTTTCTATTCTATATTCCATGTACATAAGAGTTTGATTCAAAATTACATACAGAATCACAACAATTACAGAAATATGGCTCAATAATCAACCAAATTTTCCCAATCACTAGTTCTAGGGATTTTAAAAAAAATCTACTTGTAATATTATCGTGGTGAAGTAAATCGCCCTACTCTTGTGCTTGCAAACACTTATTTAGAATCAATCTTAATAAAACCATGAAAAATATATTATTCATCTTCTCTATGATAGCTATGCTCTTTTTGGCCGCCTGCGACGACGATGGTGAAACTTCTCAAAAAGAAACCACACTGCAAAAAGCTATTGAAAACTATGCGGACCTAGTATACGCAAGCTATCTCGACACGCACACAGATGCAGTGGCTTTGCAGACAGCAATCAATAGCTTTGTCGCTAGTCCTGATGTGACTACTCATGCCGCAGCCAAGCAAGCTTGGCTTGATGCGCGTGAGACGTATGGACAAACAGAAGCTTTTCGATTTTACGGTGGGCCGATAGATGACGAAGACGGACCAGAAGGACAACTCAACGCTTGGCCTCTTGACGAATCGCATATCGACTATGTGACCGTCTCCGATGCTGAAAATGCAGGCACCAATATTATTAATAACACGGCTGATTTCCCCACCATCACTAAAGAAGTAATAGCAGATCAAAACGAAAACGGAGGCGAAGCCAACGTAAGCTCAGGCTACCATGCCATCGAGTTTTTACTATGGGGACAAGATGTAAGTGATGGGCCTGGAGGAGGCGAAAGAGACTTTACCGACTACACCACCGCTAGTAATGCTGACAGAAGAGGAACTTACCTCAAAGAGGCAACAGCACTTGTAGTAGACGATTTGGCTTCTTTATTGGCCGAGTGGGAAGAAGGAGGAAGCTACCGCACCATATTTACAGCAGCTGATAATGCCGATAATTCACTCAAAGATATCGTAAGTGCACTAGGCAAATTATCTAAAGGCGAACTGGCCGGTGAAAGAATGTATACTGCTTATGACCTGCGAAGCAAAGAAGACGAGCACTCTTGCTTTAGCGACAATACACACCGAGATATTGTGACCAATGCTTTGGGTATTCAAAATGTATATGAAGGCGTTTATGTTTCCACCAATGGCAGCAGCGTATCTGGCACCAGTATCAAAGAGGTCCTCGCTTTAGAAAACGAAGAATTGGCCAATTCAATTTCTGAAAAAATGACTGCTTCATTGAAAGCCTGTACCCAAATCCAAGCCCCTTTTGATCAAGAATTTTTGAACGAAGAAGGTAGAAAAAGAATCCTAGCAGCCATTACTTTATTGAGAGAACAAGGCGATTTGCTAGCAGAAGGTGCCGAAGCATTAGGTTTCGAATTTGACCCAGAAGATATATAGGCAGTATTTCATAAATTGCTGACGTAACGTACTGAATACATCCCTGTTTTAACGGGGGTGTATTTTTTGATTTATAAACCATGAGAATAAGTGTAGTTTTATTAGCGTGCATAGTCGGAATAACGAGTTGCTCGACAGAGCAAGACCCATTTGAACACCTAAAAGAAATAGGAGAAGAAATGATGGGAGGCGATGCTACAGTATTCGATATGTCTGTCAATGCTTTTGGTCATGCGGCACCCAACCTGACGGGAACAAAAGACTTAGAATTTGTGACGGGCAATGCTTTTTTCAAACGCAATTGGGTCACTTCGCCAGCTTCTACGGAAGACCTCGACGGCTTGGGCCCTTTGTTCAACGCACGCTCATGCTCAGCCTGTCATCTGCTCGATGGCAGAGGTGCACCCCCAACTGATGCTGCAGAAGAACCTCTCGGCCTACTCTTTAGACTCAGCGTACCAGACGGAGCTGGTGGCACAAAACCAGACACCTATTATGGGGAGCAGTTCAACAACCATGCAACACAAACCGTAGCTCCTGAAGGCAAAGTATCGGTAACCTATGAGGAAATAAAAGGTACCTACCCAGATGGCACCACCTATACTCTACGCAAACCAAAAAACAGGTTTTATGATCTCAATTATGGAGAACTACCAGCAGACCTGATGGTCTCACCAAGAGTAGCTCCACACATGGTAGGATTAGGGTTACTAGAAGCAGTAGATGAAAACACACTGCTCTCCTTTGCCAATGAACAGGAGGTCAATAACGATGGGATATCAGGCCGACCTAACTACGTCTGGGACATATTGAAGGGCAAGAAAACTATTGGCCGGTTTGGATGGAAGTCCAATCAACCCTCTGTACGTCAGCAAGTAGCAGGTGCTTTTAGAGGTGATATTGGAATCACTTCTGCCATGTTTCCTGAGCAGCCTTGCGCAGATGCTCAGACTGATTGCGAGAAGGTATACGCTGAAAATGGTCCAGAACTCACCAATGGCATATTAGACCGAGTGACGCTTTATTCTGCTACTTTGGCCGTACCTGGCAGGAGAGATTGGGAAGAGCCTGAGGTACTAAAAGGCAAGGAATTATTTGGGCAGTTGAATTGCATAGCTTGCCATGTACCTAAAATGACTACTGGCAGTAACGGGGAAATTCCCGAATTTAAAAATCAAACCATTAGACCTTACACTGATTTATTGCTACACGACATGGGCGAAGAGCTGGCAGATCATAGGCCAGACGAACTCGCCACTGGACTGGAGTGGCGAACGCCTCCGCTGTGGGGAATCGGGCTTATTCATGTGGTAAGTGGGCACACTTTTTTGCTACACGACGGCCGAGCTAGAAATATGGAAGAAGCCATCCTTTGGCATGGTGGTGAAGCCCAAACGAGTAAAGAAGCATTTAAAAATTTACAAAAAACAGAAAGAGAAAACGTTATTAAGTTCTTAGAATCACTATGAAAAAAGTTTTTTTACTCCCTATATTATTAGGTTTCATTTTATGGAATGGGTGCGACTCGTCAGAAAAATCATTTGATCGTAGTGAAATTTTGGAGCAAGTAGCCAGCGCACTAATTCTTCCCAGTTATAAAAAGCTTGATACTGAATTAAAATCATTGCAACTATCTGCAACTGCATTCAATCAAAATCCTTCTACCTCTACCTTGGCCAACCTGAAATCCAGCCTTCAAAAAGCCAGACTGGCTTGGGCTACATCAGAGACTTTCAACTTCGGACCAGTGGATCAATTGGCCTTAGCCACACAGGTCAACTTCTGGCCCGTAAACACCATAGGTATCGAAGAAGAAATCACTAATTATGACCCCACTAAGGACTATAAAAGCTTGCTGGCTAGCAACAAAAAAGGATTCTCAGCAATCGAATATTTGCTTTACCAAGAAGAAGAAGCAGTCACTATTGCTGCGTTCAACAACTCCTCTCGGCAAGGGCTTTTAACCTTTTTTGTAGAAGACTTGCTTCGTATTTCTACAGAAATCCATTCGGCATGGCTCGATAATTACAATCAAACATTTATCACCAGTACAGGCTCGGACGTGAATTCCAGTGCTACCATTCTAGCCAATGAATTGATTATGCTCAGTGAACAAATCAAAAATAAAAAGCTTGGCGAACCACTAGGATTAGTATCTACTATCACTGCTGATCCATCCATAGTAGAAGCCTATTATGCCAAGCAATCTTTGGCGCTAATCAAAACTAATTTAGAAACCATGAAGCAAACATTCAACGGCACAGATGGCTCTGGTTTCGATGATTTTCTAAATGCTTTAGACATCACTTATGAAGGGCAGGAGCCGCTCTCTTCTACTATTAACAGCCAGTTTGATAAGTGTCTGACTGCCGTAGCGGCAATCAATGGTTCATTGCAGGAGGCCATAAATTCAGACGCCAGTCATACTGAGGATTTGTATGATGAAATGCGTGCGCTGATCGTATTACTAAAAAGCGACATGATGTCTCAACTGAGTCTCACTGTAGTCCCAGGCGACAACGACGGTGACTAAGCATTTACTTCACATGAGAGACGTAATGCCACAGTACCACACCTATCGTTACTGAGATATTGAGCGAATGCTTAGTACCGAATTGAGGTATTTCTAGGCAATGGTCTGAAGCACTTACTGCTTCTTGCTCTACACCAAAAACTTCATTGCCAAATATAAAAGCATATTTCTCATCTGACTTGGGTTCAAACTTATCGAGCATCAGACTGCTCTCGGCTTGCTCTACTGCTAAAATGACCCACCCTTCGCCTTTCAATTTTTGAATAACCTCTAATGTGCTTTCCACATGCTCCCACTCTACGGTCTCTGTGGCTCCCAGTGCCGTCTTGTTGATGTCTCGATGTGGTGGCTGACCTGTGATACCACAGAGAAATATTTTCTTGATATTGAAGGCATCGGAAGTCCTAAATGCCGACCCCACGTTATTGAGACTCCGCACTTGATCCAGGATCAAAATCACTTCATTTTTCTCTACATTTTTGTATTCTTCTACAGAGTGACGCTCCAACTCTTCGTTTTTTAGTTTCCGCATGAGTGCAAATAAAAATGATTCACACAATTTCTGCTTGACGAAGCATCAATACTTTACACGACTTATTAAATTCGTGTTTTGATCCCAATATAAAATGGCAACCGCAAAGAAAGAAACTCCCCTAATGAAACAGTATAATGCCATCAAGGTAAAACACCCTGATGCGTTACTATTATTTCGTGTTGGAGATTTCTACGAGACTTTTGGAGCTGATGCCGTAAAGGCCAGCAAAATCCTCGACATCGTACTCACGAAGCGAGCCAATGGATCGGCATCACACATCGAATTAGCCGGTTTCCCTCATCATTCGCTAGACACCTATCTCCCAAAACTTGTGCGAGCAGGCAATAGAGTGGCTATTTGTGATCAACTCGAAGACCCCAAATCGGTCAAAGGTATTGTGAAGCGTGGAGTAACTGAACTCGTCACACCTGGGCTCACACTCAACGACAATGTACTAGACCAGAAAAAAAACAATTACCTAGCCTCTGTGGCCTTTGGCAAAGACATTCATGGCATTGCTTTTTTAGACCTTAGTACTGGTGAGTTTATGGTTTCGACAGGAGACCTCTCCTACATCGACAAGATGATTCAGGGTTTTAGCCCATCAGAAGTTATTTATTGTAAAAAGAATAGAGAGCAGTTTACGAACCAGTTTGGTGAAGACTTCAATACTTTTTGTCTGGAAGAATGGATTTATGGGTTTGACTTCGGCTACGAAAAACTCAATACGCATTTCAAAACCAAAAATCTGAAAGGTTTCGGGATTGAAGACTCCAAAGAAGGTATCTGTGCTGCTGGTGCCATTCTATTTTATCTGGAAGAGACTGAGCACAAAGAAATCAGCCATATATCAGCTATATCAAGAATAGACACCGACAAATATGTCTGGCTCGACAAGTTTACCATTCGCAACTTGGAGCTGGTCTATGCCCAACAGTCGGACGGGGTGCCGCTGCTTCATGTCATGGACGACACCCAGACCCCTATGGGTGCACGATTGCTCAAAAAATGGATGGTATTGCCACTTAAAGAAAAAGCGGAAATAGAAGCTCGCCTCAATGTGGTAGAAGCACTGATCGATGACCCCGAAACCTCCGAACAAGTACTCTCTCATCTCCAACAAATCGGCGATGTGGAGCGATTGGTGTCTAAAGTAGCGGCACTCAGGATCAACCCACGAGAGCTGCTTCACCTCAAAAAAGCGCTGAAAAACATAGCTCCAATCAAAGCGATATTAGAAAGCACACCAAACGAGCACTTCAAAAAATTTGGCGACAAACTCAACCCTTGCACTCAGCTGATCGAAAAAATTGATCTTAACCTAAAAGAAGAGCTACCACTCAATGCCACACAGGGCAATATCATCCAAGACGGCATAGATACAGAACTGGACGAACTGAGAAAGATCGCCTTTTCTGGCAAAGACTATTTGCTACAAATCCAAGAAAGAGAAAAAGAACGTACAGGCATCTCTTCTTTAAAAATCGCTTACAACAGAGTATTTGGCTACTATTTAGAAGTATCCAATGCGCATAAAGACAAAGTACCTCAGGAATGGATCCGAAAACAGACTTTAGTGAATGCGGAACGATATATCACCGAAGAACTAAAGACCTACGAAGAAAAAATCCTAACCGCAGAAGACAAACTAAGCAGCATCGAACTCCGATTGTTTAATGAACTGGTAACCTTCACTGCCGACTACGTAGCCGAAATTCAAAACAACGCTAGAAACATTGCGCAGATCGATTGTCTTTTGTCTTTTGGACAAGTAGCGATCAAGCAAAATTATTGTCGCCCATCTATCAACAACGAGCGAGCCATCGACATCAAAGAAGGTCGTCATCCAGTGATCGAAACCCAATTGCCTACTGGCGAGGAGTACATCTCCAACTCTGTGTTTTTGGATGATATCTCTCAGCAGATCATGATCATCACTGGGCCTAACATGGCAGGTAAGTCCGCCTTACTTCGTCAAACCGCTCTGATTGTACTGATGGCACAAATGGGTGCTTACGTACCTGCAGCTTACGCTAAAATCGGCATCATCGATAAAGTGTTTACCCGTGTAGGTGCGTCAGACAACCTATCTAAAGGCGAATCTACTTTTATGGTAGAGATGACCGAAACCGCCAGTATTCTCAACAATCTGAGCGAAAATAGCCTTGTGCTAATGGATGAAATCGGACGAGGCACCAGCACCTATGACGGCGTATCAATCGCTTGGTCTATCGTAGAGCATTTGCACAATCATCCAAAGTGCCATGCCAAGACCATGTTTGCCACGCACTATCATGAACTCAATCAAATTGCCGAAGATTTTCCTAGGGTCAAAAATTTCAACGTGTCTGTAAAAGAATTAGACAATCGAGTCATTTTTATGAGAAAGCTCAAAGAAGGAGGCAGCCAACACAGTTTTGGTATCCATGTGGCTCAGATGGCAGGTATGCCCAATGGAGTGGTCATTCGTGCCAACGAAATTCTGCAGCATTTGGAAAAGGATAAAATCAAGGAACAACACGATGAAAAGATCGAATCCTTGCCTAAAAACAATTTCCAGCTGAGCATGTTTGAGAGTGATCCCCACTTCGAAGAAGTCTTAGGTCTACTCAATAGACTAGACGTAAATACCATTTCTCCCGTTGAGGCATTGCTCAAACTCAATGAAATAAAGACAATACTGAAAGGGAAAAAATAAGAGAATTAGATACCCAAACCTGCCAGCTACTCTAATCAGATGAAATACTAACAACAATCTATACACCAGCACTTTTTTTCACCTCTCGATAAGAGATGAAGTTTACTTCGGCAATTTGAAATGCAAAGGAAGCGCCATTTTTACGCGTACTTTCTTACCATCAATTTCTCCAGGAGCCCATGTTGCAGTATTGCTGATGAGTCGAATCGCTTCTTGATCACATTCATTATTCAGACCTTTGAGTATTTTAGCTCCAGATATTTTACCATTTTTTTCGACTATATATTCTACAAATACTCGCCCTTCTACCCCTTTGGCTTGAGCCGCTACAGGATACTGTAAGTTGGTTTCGATGTATCTAAAAAAAGCTGCCATCCCTCCTGGATATACAGGCTGTTTGTCAGCCAATGAATAAACCGTATCGTCTCCTTGTGCCAAACTAGTATAGCTAGAGAGAGAAGTAGTTAAAAAAAGAGCCAGTATGATATGAATTAGTTTCATAATGATGAATTTAATTGCTTACGCAAATTTACCACGATTGTATCACAATCCTTCTCGGCCTTGTTAACTCAATGTTATCTTTCAAGCCAACTCAAAAATTCGGGAACCCTCACCCTGCTAATAAGAATTTGATCTTTGGGTTCTGGGTCGAGCACCACTTCTAGTCTACTGTTGAAGTATTTGTTTACCACTTTTACCGAGTGAATATTGGTGATGAACTTTCTCGAAAGACGGAAAAAATCATTGGGATCCAATAAATCTACGAGTTCATCCAGTTTGTAATCAATGATGAACTTAGCATTTTCTTTCGCTACAAGATAAGTATAATCGTTTTCCGAATAGAAATAAGCAATATCTTCTACCGATACATGTCGCAATCGATCCCCCGTTTTGATAATAAATCGTTTTTTAAATTCTACAGCTTCCATGCTCAGGTTGAGTAGTTTTTCTACCTGTAGTGCATTCAATACGGGCTGTTTGGGCTCTACAAACTTATTTTTGATGGCATTGTACTTGTCGAGCGCCCCTTTTAAGCTGCCTTCTTCGATGGGCTTGAGTAGATAGTCCACACTATTTACCTTGAAGGCACGAATGGCGTAATTTTCGAAAGCCGTGGTAAAAACCACTGGACAAGTAATATTTCTTTGATTGAAAATTTCAAAGCTTAAGCCATCAGACAGTTGAATATCCATGAAGACCAAGTCTGGCTCTTCATTAGTATCGAACCACTCCACAGCATCTTCTACGGACTCCAGAGCGTCTAACACTTCAATTTTATAATCTTCCACTCGCGCCAAAAAACGTTTAAGTTCTTCTTGCGCAAATTTTTCATCTTCAATAATTAGCACCTTCATAATCAGGATCCAGTAATGGAATTTTGACCGTAAAAAATTCTTCTGTCTGTTCGATAACGACTTTTTTGTCCGTCACTATATCATAATGACTGCAAATATTATCCAATCCAATCTTAGATGAGTAACCTTTAGAGGTTTTTAACCGAAGTGTGTTTTTAATCACAATTTGGTCGTCCTCCAATGTAATCCATAAAGAGAGTGGGTATTTTTCCGACACCACATTGTGTTTAATAGCATTTTCTATCAATAGCTGCAGCATAAGTGGTGGCACTTGATGAAAGTTTTTGTCTTCAGAAATATTGAATTGTAAATTGAGTTTATCTCCAAACCGCAATCGCATCAAATCTATATACGAAGAGGTCGCCTTTAGTTCTTCTTCTATCGTCACCAGTCCTTTATTTCTATGTTCTAGTACATTTCGATAGACGCTAGCCAACTGACGAATAAAATGATATGCCGATTCGGGGTCGGAATATACAAGCGAAGAGAGTGTGTTGAGGCTATTAAATAAAAAATGGGGATTGACCTGTGTCTTGAGCATCTCGTGACGAAATTCCAAACTAGATTTTTTAAACCTTTCCAACTCCACCATGGATCTGCGCCAACGATTGAGAAAATAAACGCCCATTTCGATAGAAACCACTATCACCGTAATCGAAAAAGTAGTAGTGATCACCACTACATCGTCGAACATTGGTCTCACATTGGGGATACCCAGCAGTTTATCGAACAAAAACTTAAGGCCCGTCACTGCTACCACCACAAAAAGGCTATTAGAACTGAGTTGCGCAAAAAATCTTTTAGATATATTTTCCACCCAAGGCAAGTATCGTTCTAGTCGACGATTGATCCATCTCACTCCTTCGAGGATGATAAATGCAATAACAATGGCAATGGCGTATTCTTGAACTTGAAACCTTAAACCATACTCTTCATAAAAAAGGCTATAGATAAAATCTACAAAAAACTGGGTACCTAACCCCATAATAAGAATGCTCAACCATCTCCAATAATTGAATCTGGTATTGGAATAGGTGCTCGGAATTCTCAGTTTTTTAGTCATTAATAATTGTTTCATGAAAGTTAAATAAAAAAAGGATCCTAGCGGCCAGGCTAGGATCCTCAGCATGATACAAAAACAAAACTACTTAACGATTAAGATTTTAGAAGTAACCAGTGCTGATACTGACAACTCTTTCGAGTAATTACTTCTTTTCAATTTTTTTAACAATCGTATAGGAATCACTAGACACTTTATACGAATACAATCCTGAAGGTAAGTTTGACACATCAAACCTTTTCAAAACTTTCAAATCCTTTTTGATGGTCTCATTGTGTAGGAGTACTCCATCCATATCAGTAATAACGATTTTCACTTTATTATCTGCAGGGTTATCCAACTGCACGTATATCAGATCATTGCTTTGAGAAAAGATTTGTGCGTTTATTTCAGCACTTTCTTTCTTACCTACTTCGTTCACATTTGCCAAAGCTGCAGTAGTAAGTGTCAAGATGGCGATCACTAATAATTTTAAAGCTTTCATAGGGATGTGTATTTTTCGTTGTGAACAATTAATTACAAGGCAAGGATAGTGGCAGAAAAGCTCCTGCCAAAGCCAAAACCGGTGAGCTTCATTATTGACAAGGTGAAATGTAATATGCTTCTGATGAACTGAAACGGCGTTTTTTGAAGCGATAGACACTTATGAGATTGTACATACTATCAACTGTCAAATGACAGAATATTAATCTAACCAACATCTGTGATCGGTTTGTTGAAGCTGTTTAGGAAAGCTGGAGACTCGAAAAACAGACGCATAAAAAAATCCGTCTTAGTAGACGGATTTTAGGTGAATACAAAATTCAGATTTGGTTTACTCGCTCCTTGCAGTTTAAAGTTATTCCTTTTCGATTTTCTTTCTCAGGCTATAATAATCATTAGACACCTCGTAGATATAGGCTCCTGCAGGAAGGTTCGAGATATCGAATCTTTTCAGAACTTTGGTTTTATCTTTTACGGCTTCATAATGAAGTATATGGCCTTGCAGGTCGGAAATTTCAATGATGACTTTTCCTTTTCCAGCTTTTTCAAGCTGCACATAGATCATATCTTTTTTAGCAGAGAAAATCTGTGCTTTTACTTCAGCACTCTTTTCCTCATTCGCTTTGTCCACATTGGCCAAAGCTACATTTGCAACAGTCGCGAATACGACAACTACTAAGAATTTTAAACTAGCTTTCATAAAAGTATCGTTTAGTTGTGAACAATTAATTACAAGACAAGATTAGCTGAGATTTGAAGGGATCGAAAGCAAAAATCGGTGAGCTTCAATATAAATCAGGTGAATTTCAACACGTTTCCGCTGAATTAAAACAACGATTTTTCACCCATTCAAAAAGACTGGGCTTAGCAATTCAAAAACCTGTCAGTTGACAGTTTTTATTCATCAAAACACCCATTCGGCCGATATAAGAAGGGAACTAAAATTAATTGGATAAAAGAGGGCATAAAAAAACCCTGACTATATTTATAATCAGGGTCTTGATAAAAACTGGCGACGACCTACTCTCCCGCGTATTACCGTAGTACCATCGGCGCTGAGTGGCTTAACTGCTCTGTTCGGAATGGGAAGAGGTGGACACACTCGCAATAATCACCATAAAATCTTAATGAGCATCTATCTAAATAGATCTTAGACTCTTTTGCCTACTCATTTAATGTCTTAAAGTTCATGCTTAACAAAGTAAACTTGACATGAATATTGTGAAAGAAAGAATGATATAACACTGTTATAGAAAGCTTACAGGTAATTAGTACTACTCAGCTTTGACATTACTGCCTTTACACCTGTAGCCTATCAACGTCATCGTCTATAACGACCTTTAAAAGAAATCTCATCTTGAGGAGGGTTTCGCACTTAGATGCTTTCAGCGCTTATCCTCACCGAACGTAGCTACCCGGCGGTGCAGTTGGCACCACAACCGGTAGACCAGAGGTTCGTCCAACTCGGTCCTCTCGTACTAAAGTCAGAGCCTCTCAAATTTCTTACGCCCACAACAGATAGGGACCGAACTGTCTCACGACGTTCTGAACCCAGCTCGCGTGCCACTTTAATGGGCGAACAGCCCAACCCTTGGGACCTTCTCCAGCCCCAGGATGTGACGAGCCGACATCGAGGTGCCAAACCTCCCCGTCGATATGAGCTCTTGGGGGAGATCAGCCTGTTATCCCCAGAGTACCTTTTATCCTTTGAGCGATAGCCCTTCCATACGGAACTACCGGATCACTATATCCTACTTTCGTACCTGATCGGCTTGTTGGCCTCACAGTCAAGCACCCTTATGCTATTGCGCTCTACGCACGGTTACCAAACGTGCTGAGGGTACCTTTGAAAGCCTCCGTTACTCTTTTGGAGGCGACCACCCCAGTCAAACTACCCACCACACAATGTCTCCGACATAGTCGGATTAGGCATCAGATAAATAAAGGCTGGTATTTCACCAACGGCTCCACCATGCCTAGCGACACAGCTTCAAAGCCTCCCAGCTATCCTACACATCATTTACCCAATACCAATGTGAAGCTATAGTAAAGGTTCATGGGGTCTTTCCGTCCCGTTGCGGGTACGCGGCATCTTCACCGCGACTACAATTTCACCGAGCTCATGGCTGAGACAGTGCCCAGATCGTTGCACCATTCGTGCAGGTCGGAACTTACCCGACAAGGAATTTCGCTACCTTAGGACCGTTATAGTTACGGCCGCCGTTTACCGGGGCTTCAGTTCAGCGCTTCTCAACCGAAGTCAATAACGCCCCCCCT